>NZ_SRYB01000027.1:0-67519 GCF_004793975.1 Lepagella muris | reverse complement strand
TTCATCGTTATTTTCCTTAAAAAAATTCACAAATCAAAATAGTTTAGACAACTTCAATAAAAAGAATCCTTATTGCAATTGCGAGTCGATTGCGTTTTTGAGATAGATGGCACGTTGGGCATCGGTGAGTTTATGATGTCCACCGGGCACTATGATGGGCTTTTTATCGGTAAACTCATATTCGAGATGATCCGGTATAAGTTCGTCGGCATCGGATATTACGGGAAGGACATCGGCAATATGGTTCCCGTCGTAAAGCGAGTCTCTCATCCCCTCCTGCATTCGCAGCATTTCCATGTCTGCATCCGAAAGATCAGCTATCTGAGGTAACGTGCGACTCGGATAGAGACATGGATTGACCCATACTGCAGGTTTGTCCGGAAAGAAAGAGGCGAGGAAACAACCATACGAATTTGCCACAATCAGTGGATTTAGCTCATTTATTTTCTTTTCCATTTCCTTCCGCATCTCGGTAAGATCAATCGTACCACCCGGAGCAATACAATCGATATTGCAATCAGGGTATGCAGTTTCAAGCCATCGGAATGTCCCGGAATTTCTGCCGGCACCGAGCCAGCCTGATATATATAGTATATTTTTCATATTCTTATATATAGATTGTTATGTATCGATTACAAAGGTACATAAAAAAATCGATTTTTATGCACCTACAGGACACTTTACAGGACGCCCTCCCATTTATCCACCATGATCCACTTTATCTGTGTAAAGAATAACACCAATAAGACACAAAAAAAAGTGATGACCGGGTGGCCACCACAGCAATGTTGCATTTAGCTTTTGGCTACGTGCTTTAGAAATTTCTTGCCGGAGTGCAATCTCCTGTCATGCGGAGACCTTGGCTCCTACCTACTGCTTTGAATAATTTGCGCACGTCTGTCTTGAAAGTTTTGATCATTCTGGTCATAATTAAAATCATTTATGAACCTTCCGGCGTTTACCTGTAATTGAAATGTTAATACTTATCAATGCCGGCTTGATTCTGGTGAAACAATCTTTTTTACCATTGACGACTGACTCTTCAGCTCGTCGCTTTCATTATTATAACGTTTCAAAAACAAAAATTATGATTCAAATATGCTGTAAAATTATGTTATAAAACATATTTTCTTTATATTTCTCTATTTGTCAATAACATAACAATAGTTAATTAAATTTGTTAAATTATCATTTTTTAAGTCAAGACTACAGTATTATAGCAGATTTCTAAAAAAACGGGAGCATAGAAGACTACTGCCTTTTATGCTCCCGAAAATGTGTGTGACAACCTTTACGGCTGATTTCTTTACTTGTGATGCTCCTCAATAGCCTTGTGCACTTTATGCACTTCCTTAACGATGCAGAACGCTGCTGCCACTGCTGCTGCCTTCAATGCTATCTTTACGATGGAAAGACCGAGATGCAATCCGAAATTTTCTTCATTCTTGTGTTCCATAATAATAATTATTTTGATTAAGTATAATTAAGATTTATCAGTCAAAACGTAGAAAGTTACCATCCTGATCAAAGAGAAGGTCAACCCCACTCACCAGCTCAATCTCATAGCCAGCCGCCACCTTGGTGATGTCGTTGACGCCATAGCCACTGTAGTTCTGCTCCAAATACTGCTCAATCGTGACAGGCACGATACCTGCCGGTATTGACTGTCCGTCGGGAGCATCCACCTCAAGCCACTCTCCGTTGGAATCAAACGTCACTTCATGACCATTCTTGAAATCCACGTCATAGAGCACAACACCTTTGTCTGTCTCCTTCTCGACTCTCCATACCTCCACTCCGGGATAATATGTCTCTACAAAAGTCTTTGCTGCTGTCGGGAGTTTGTCGTAGCTTATGACAACTTCCGGTATATCATTGTCGTCATTATCCGAACATGCCGTGAAACCCATCGACGTAAACAATGCGACAGCCATCACAATAACTGAAAAGAACTTCTTCATGTCAAATTTAATTTAATTATTAAAAATTTAGAAGTTGTCTGACTCATGCGTGAAACATGATTCCAACAACTTCTATAAGAACGCCCGAAATTCATACACTGTTCATTCCGGGGAGTATAATAAATGTTAATGCCTTACCAACATTCCGTCTCGGATTCTATCTCCGGAATCTGAGACGCATGATATTCCGGGTCTTTCCCCTCACGACGCTGACGGCAATAATCCTTCAGCAATATCACGGCATATTTCCCAAGCAAGGCTATAGCCGCAAGGTTGCAGAGCGTCATCAGTGCCATAGTGATATCAGCAAATCCCCATACCAGGTCAAGCGAACATACCGCACCAGTGTATACCATTCCACCTACCAGCAGACGATACAGCCGTATAAGCATGTCGTTGTTCTTTATGAAGCGTATATTGGTCTCGCCATAATAATAGTTGGCTATTATGCTCGTGAAGGCAAAGAAGAGTATCGCTATGCTGACAAACATGGAGCCATAGTTATGACCGCCACCCAACTCTGCGTCAATGGCACGTTGGGTCAGCACTATCCCATCATGACCCTCAAGAAATAGTCCGCTACACAGGATGATGAAGGCGGTGGCGGTGCAGATGATCAAGGTGTCGGTATATACACCAAGCGTCTGTATCAGCCCCTGCTTCACCGGATGCGACACGGCTGCCGTGGCAGCGGCGTTAGGGGCAGAACCCTCGCCAGCCTCATTACTGAACAATCCTCTTTTTATACCCATGGTCATCGCTACTCCGAGTGTGCCTCCCGCTGCCTGACCGAATCCGAAAGCATTCTCCACTATCATCGCAAGTACCGACGGTATACGGTCAATGTTAAGGATTATGATCACTACTGCCAACAGGATATATGCCACTGCCATTATCGGCACAACCACCTCGCTGAATTTCGATATGCTTTTGATTCCTCCGAAGATGATAGCCAACGTAGCAGCCGTCAGGATCCAAGCCATCCACTCCTTTGGGAAGGAATAACATTCCTGAAATGCGGAGGCGATGGTGTTTGACTGCACGGAATTAAATGCGAAGCCAAACGTCAGCGTGATGAGCACTGCAAACGTCACCGCCCACCAACGTTTATGAAGACCTTTCCATATATAGTATGCCGGACCACCCATGAAGGAATCCTTACCCCTCACCTTGAAGAGCTGGGCAAGCGTTGACTCCACGAATGCACTTGATGCGCCAAGCAAAGCGATGACCCACATCCAGAATACTGCACCCGGTCCGCCTACGGCTATCGCCGTGGCAACGCCGGCAAGATTTCCGGTGCCGACGCGTGATGCGATCGATATCGCGAATGCCTGAAACGAACTCACCGCTCCTGAATGATGATGCCGCGAGGAGGAGGAGCCTTTGCTCCCCGACTTCACGAGAAGGCGACACATCTCACCTATCATGCGGAACTGCACGCCACGTGTGGCGATTGAAAAATACAGGGCCATCAGAAGTAGCGTGATGACCATGACATAATCAGTGAGCACTCCATTGACTGATGCCACAATATTCTCTAACGTCATAGTATGTCTAATTAATTAAGATTTCGGATAACATTATAACGCCTCAGATCTATGGATTCCCTTTAAGGAATCCGGCAATTCGAGCCATTATCATCTGAATAACGACTCAAGTTTCTGGGGATCAAGGAGGCAATACACCGGATTTCCGTTGGGCGTATATGCCGGATCCGGTAGAGAGAAGAGTTCACCCACGATATGCTCCATCTCATCTGGTGAAAGACGCTGACCGCGCTTTATAGCCGTGGAGCGTGCCATGGCAAGAGCCATGCGCTCCGACAACTGGTCAGCCACTTTACTCTCGCTACCATAGTTGACACCATCCTCCGTCACCGACTCAAGAATACGCAGCACCACATCCTTCGGGTCGGAATCCTTCAGCATTGCCGGCACTCCCGCTATGCGCCATCTGTTCTCCTCCTCATATTCTATCTGGAATCCAAGACGAGAAAGTTCCTCCTCCACTTCTGACAACGCCACTCGGAACTCCGGGTCAAGAGTCAGTGTGTCGGGAAACATTATAGCCTGCGACACCTGTTCCGACCTCTCTATCTGCGACATATACTTCTCAAACAGAATCCTCACGTGGGCACGATGCTGGTCAATTATGATAAGCCCCTCACGCGAGGAGGTTATGATGTAGCTCTGTGCATGCTGGAAACATATCGCTCCGATGGTGGCAGCCTTCTCCATATCGGGCAAGACACCGTTGCTGCCGGCAGCACCCGACAATCCTGCCGATTCAAGACGCAATGTGGTCACTTCCCCCTCTGCACCTTCCACCACCTTAGATGCGACTGATCCTTTCCCCGACATGAAGCCGGCATAAAGGGAATCCCAATTTCTGGGCACGCTATCCCTGTGTCTGTCACCGGAGGAGAATCTCCTGCCGGATGTTTCCCTCCCCTCATTCGGGAAGAAACCACCGGAGAATCCTGAATCCGAACCTTCGGCTCCGAAAGAGTTGCGCTGCTCCACGAATGGATTATAGTTTTCGGGAATGTCGAGCGACGGACGCTCGGGCGACTCTCCGTCCGGCAACGGATCCACCGGAAGCACGTCGCTCGTGAAATCTATCGATGGGACCGCCCCAAACTTCCCGAGCGAAGCTTTCACCGATGCCTGGAGAATAGGCCATATCTCCTGCTCATATTCAAATTTTATCTCGCTCTTGGTAGGATGTATGTTGACGTCGATACTTGCCGGATCCACCTCAAATTTCAGGAAATAGCATGGCTGCGTCTCGCTGGCAATGAGCGATTCGTAGCAATTCATTATCGCCTTATGGAAGTAGGGATGACGCATGTTGCGCCCATTGACAATAAGATATTGCAACGGATTCCTTCTGCGTGCATTTTCCGGACGGGAGATATAACCGTTAATCTTTATCAGCGTGGTGTCAACATTTATCGGGAGGAGATGCGGGTCGAGATTATTCTTCCATATATCCACGATGCGCTGCTTGAACGAACCCGCACGCAGATCCATCTTGCGGGTGCCGAGATCGATACTCATGCGGATATTGTTGTTGACCAATGCCAGACGCTCAAACTCCCGCATTATATTAGAGATCTCCACATTATCCGACTTCAGGAACTTCCGACGCGCCGGCACATTGAAGAATATGTTCTTCACCATGATGTTGACCCCACGGTCGCAGGCACATGGTTCCTGAGTTTCCACGACAGAGGCATTTATGAGCACGCGGGTGCCCAGCTGCATCTCATCGGTGCGCGTCTTTATCTCCACCTGGGATATTGCGCATATCGAGGGCAATGCCTCTCCGCGAAACCCCATCGTGCGCAGGGTGAAGAGATCATCTGCCGCACTTATCTTGGAGGTGGCATGACGCTCGAAAGCCATCCTGGCATCCGTCTCGCTCATACCGTTGCCATTATCAACCACTTGTATCAGCGTGCGTCCGGCATCCTTTATGAATATCTTTATATCGGTGGCACCGGCATCCACAGCATTCTCCACAAGCTCCTTGATGACAGACGCGGGACGCTGGATCACCTCTCCTGCCGCTATCTGGTTGGCAACTGAATCGGGCAACAATCTGATCACATCGCTCATTCTTCCTCCTCCTTTGATACTGCATTCATACTTCCATGATTACTCTCTCCCTTACTTCCGTCATCTCTGCCGTCATCGTTTCCGGATGAAGCATCCATCTTCATCTCACTGTCGGTCTTGATGATCTCAGAAGCCTTCTCCTCAAGCTCCTCGTCAGCCTTCTCCAATCCCTCGAGGGATTCCGCCCCCGGCAACATTCCAGCCACCGAATCCGGAGCCTCTATAGCCGGGATATCATCGGCGATGGGAAGAGATGACGCAGGAAGCACGTATCGTGTGCCGGAGAATGACTTTGGCTCACCAAAATCGGATGGAGCAAGGAAATACTGCTCCAGTTCATCCGGCACCTCTCCGAGATTGTCCGACCAATGCACTCTTCCTCCATACCATTCCCTCACCGGACGGAGCGACGTCCACCATCTGAACTGCGGCAGATATTGCTGGGTCTTCTTCACGAGGAATAACGGGGTGACGGTGCCTGTCACTTCAGGCCACATCTTCAGACGATCCATCTTATTGCTGTCAAGCTCGATGGTGAGGAATGAGCTTTCGGCAGCAACCAGACGGTTGAAGGTGGAATCCGCCTCCTGCGGCAGGAATATCGCCTCCACATTGCCCGACACCTCAAGACGCTTCAAGGTCTGGTCCTTAAACGTAGCGAGCATCTTCTTGCCGGCAAGCTGGTTGTAGAAATCCTCCCCGACATGCTCCGACATAAGTCCGGATTCCGGAAGGAGAGCCCAGTCGGCAGTTGAGTCGTTGAAGTGAACGTCGATGCGGTTGCCCGTCACCTGACGCTCGCCACTCCATACAATCGGCTTCCGATACATATACATCATCGAATCACTCTCGACAAACACCATCGAGTCTGCCACACCCTGCAGGTCTTGCTTAAAGAACCGCGCACGGTGATATGCCAACGCAATATGGAAATCCTTCGGATACTTAGGTACAGAATCTTTCTGAACGGAGTCGTTGGAAACAGACTCACCCATAGCCATAGCCGATTCTTTCCGCATAGCGTCTTTAAGCGACATCTCTTTGATCGGGGCAACCGGTACAAGAGGTGGAGTCGGACCATCAACTGAATCCGCCGCTACATCCGTGTCGGCTACCATCACTGAATCCATTGCTAAATCCGTATCGGCTACCGCCGCCGAATCAGTTGCCACCACAGGATCCGACGGTTTCTCAGGCTGCTTCGGAGCCGCTGCTGTCAGCATTTTCAACGGAGTCTCCACCAATGGCGCAAGTAGCCGGAAGAATACATTGTCAAGCCACATAGAGGAAGAGTCGCATTTGATTATCGGCTGTCCATCCTTCTCCGGATAGCCTGATGCCGTCCATCTTCTTGATGCAGACACCATCTGCGTGATTATATAGGTGCGGATCGTGTCGGCTCGCAAGAAGAGAGTGTCGCTCTGCGAATATTCCATCAGCAAGGGATAACCCGTGGCAAGAGCCTCACGGGTAGAGTCGTTGTAGATGCCGAATCCTCCGATGAGCGTTGTCTTATGGGCAGTGTCGGTCAGCACCATCGGCATACTGTGCTTCAAAGGATCGCGGAACATATATGCCTTACTGATTCTTGTCAGTTTGTCGTAGATTATCGAGTCCCCCTCAAGAGTGGTTATGTTGTTGTTGGAATCTCTATGTATAATTATCGAGCGCGACAACAACTCGGCATTTCCAAGCCGGGTGTCGTAGACGCCGCGCGTAGTGACAATCGTATCATTCTGTCCCTGAATTTCAGTGGCACTCTCGATACGCGCAAGATGAGTGCCGGTATTATAATGCAGCGTGTCGGTCAGCATGGTGAAATTGTTCTCATTGTTGACCAGCACCACGTCATGATAGAAATCGGCATTCTTGGTGCCCGGAGAATATTCACCGTAGAGCGACGTGAGGGTGTTCACCTTATCGTCGATGGTGCCCCATTTCTCATACCATCCCAGCTCCATGGCAAGGCTATAGTCAAGGCTGTCGGTAGTGAGTGTCACATCGCGGTTTATCAGATTTACCTTAGCCCTCGACGGACCATTCTTCAACCGCGCCATTCTCTCGTTGCCCTCATAATAGAGCTTATCGGCATATACGAACAGCGTATCTCCCTGCTCCATCTTTACATTGCCGAAGGCATCCAGAGAGTTAAGTTCCGGATAATAGTATGCCGAATCGCAATACATCCACATTCCAGCCTGACGGAACTTAACGTTACCTTTCAGAATCTGGCGTTCCACCGTATCGCGCCACGATTCCACCTTATATAGAGAGTCGGCATATTCAAGGAAGATCTTATCCTGCTGATAGCGGTTGACGCCCGGTATCTGCGGCCTTATGGGGCGGGTAGGTTTCGGACGTGTGTATGTCTCCTCCTTCTGCTTCGCCTCCTTTCTCTTGACATCCTGAGCATACGCCTTCATGCCGACATTGACGGCAAAACATGCAGCCACCACACCGACACAGATACTGACGATGCGCCTGTCATAATATGGATTCTTCGGTTTCAACATTTAAAATTTCAGAACATTATTTCCTGACATCTGCATGTCAGCCGATTTCGGTTCTGTCCGGAGCGGGAGTGCGCCCCGGACAGAGCCGTCAGTTAGCATCCTTCACCCATCCCTTGTAGCGGAAGTCGCAACCGTCCCAACCATCCTCGATGCGCACGTAAGTGTCTTTTATCTTCTTCTCAAGCCACTCGGTGAGAATCTGCTGACGCTTATGGCTCTCATACATCTTCTTTATAAGGTTGAAATCGTCAGAAAGGTTTGCCCTGTGTCCCGGGATTCTGTTGGTCAGCTTCACAATCGCGCCGACTTCCTTGTTCTTATCATTGACCATCACGAATGCCTCACTGACATCGCCGGGCGACATCTTCTCGATTCTGCGTGCCACCTCTGCCGGAAGATCCTGCATCTCGAAGCGGCTGCTGCGGTCATTCTGGTTAATCATGATGCCCTGGTTGTTGCGGGTGTCCTTATCCTGAGAGATGACTGCCGCCGCATCGCCAAATTTAAACGCACCGCCCACAATCTCCTTGCGGATGGAGTCAAGACGGTTTGTGGCATCGGTCAGATCCTGTGGACTAACCTTAGGCTGCAGCAGAATATGGCGCACGTTGACCTGCTCACCCCTCTTCTCTATCAGCTGGATGATATGATAGCCAAACTCAGTCTCCACAATTCTCGACACCTTTTTCGGATCGCTCAGATTAAACGCAACGTTGGCAAACTCAGGCACGAGCGTGCTTCTCGACATGAAGCCAAGCTCGCCACCCTGCATCGAGCTGGCACGGTCCTGACTATACATGATCGCCAATGTGGAAAAATCGGCATCGCCACGGTTGACCCTATCAGCATAATCGCGAAGACGCGCCTTAACGTCGTCAATCTCCTGACGCGGTATGTTGGGATTGATGGTGATGATCTGCACCTCCACCTTCATCGGCACGTAAGGCACACTATCCTTGGGAAGTGCATCGAAATATTTTCTCACCTCATTCGGAGTAGTCGTCACGTCTTTCGTCAGATTCTTCTGCACCTCATTTATGATAGCTCCATTGCGCATGTGCTCCATATACTGCTCCTTGATCGCAGGGAGTGATTTGCGGAAATATTCCTCTACCTTCTCCTTAGAGCCAAGCTGATTTATCATGAAGTTGATCTGCTGATCCACCTGCGACCTCACCATTGATTCCTGCACCTCGATGGTGTCGATCTTCGCCTGATGCAGATACAGTTTCTCCACGGCGATCTGCTCGGGAATTACACAATACGGGTCGCCGCTGATGACGGCACCCTGATTGCGCATATCCTGATACATCTCCTCCACGTCGGAGCGGAATATAGCCTCATCGCCTACCACCCACACCACTTCATCAATAATATTTTTACCCGGCTTGCTGGCAAAACCATAAAAAGCCGTCAGGCAAAGCCCCGCCGCCATAGCCGGCAGTATAAGTCTGTTTTTCTTCATTATTTAGTTTCGTTATTTTTCGTAAGAGTCTTCCGGCGCACCAACGTGTGACGCAGGGGATCATACGCCCCGGGCACGAGACGTCCGTCCTTAACCGCCTTTTTCACGAGCGACGACACCAACGCCTTCTCGTAGGTGCTGATCTTCGATTGTTCAAGCACCTCGGTAATGGCTGCGGCGGCAAACTCGTAGGGCTGCACGCTTCCGGAAGGGAGATATTCGCTGATATGGAATATATAGGTTGAGCCATTGTTAGTGGTCTCGAAATTGCGTGAGGATTCAAGGAATGAATCCGGTGAATGAAAACGATATGGAATCTGGTCGGCAAGCACCTGCCAGTCGATCCATTTATTGCCGAAATAATCATACTGGAGCGCAGCCTCCATCCAATCATTTTCCAGCCGGTCAATATCCTCTTCCGTGCCGCTGAAGACAAGCTGACGGATCTCATCGATACCCTTAATCGACGACGGCACCTTTATATATATCCCCTTCACGAGGGGAGATTCTGTGAGTAATTCATTCCGATGGATGTCATAATATTCCCGTATTGAGTCCTGGCTGATCTTAGGCTGGCGGCTCTCCTTCATACGCCGGAGATACTCCGTCACGATAAGACGGTTACGATAATCCTCCACCCTACGGTCTATCTCCTCCATATCGGGAAGTTTGCTCTCGGCAAATTCAGAGATCACAGCGGTAGTCACCCAGTTGCCTATTATCTCGCGGAAAAGCGCGACGCTGTCAGCAGGATCAATACCCACAGGAATCTTATCCTCCACCTCATGCAGCGTCAAGATCTTGCTCCCCATCGAGAGCAACACATCTCCGCTATCATCGGCAGGCTTCTCTCCTCCGCAGGAACAGGTCAGGAAGATGGCACACGACATTACGAATCGCCACCCGTCAGCCACCGACAAGCGCGGCAGGCGGATTATCCACCTGTCGCGCTCCGGTTGTCTGTTTGCCGCTGCTGAATTTCCCATCAGACTTATTTAACTTTTTTAAGTACTCCCTTATTAAGTTTGACAGGATACTTTTTCTTCAGCTCCTCAATCCATTCATTCTCGAGTTGAGTCTGATAGTCGGCAGTGACCTGTCCCTTCACATCCGTCATCTCCTCCGGGCTGTCAATCAATCGTGACTGATAGACAAAACTTATTGGATAACGCGAATCCTGAGGTTTTGCCTCCGGTGCGCCAAACATAAGATGGTCTACCGTAGCGTTGACGCCCTTCGGGACAAGCATACGCTCTATCTTGGCAGATCCGGCAAATTCCTTCCTGACTACCGGGATAACCGAATCCGGAGCCAGTCCGTCAAGTCGTTTTTTCAGGTGTGCCGCCACCGAATCAGATGAAGCCAGCACAAGATAACCCTTTGCTCTTGGGGCATCCCATTTATAATCGTTGCGATGCTCCTTGAAATATCTTTCAAGTCCTTCAGTATCTTTCGAAGCCTTGTCCCACACTTTTCTCAGACTGACCTCGTAAAGAAGCGACCCATCGTGATATTCGTTAAGCAGGTTGCGGTAGTCCGTCTCATTCTCATATAGCCAATCCTCCTCTGCGTTGACGAGAGCGTCAGCGAAGAATGAGTCGGCTGCGGCAGAGATATCCACTCCTGCGGCATTATTATCCGACAGCTTCAATCCTGCGATAAACTCAGATGCAGGAATCCTCTTGCCGTCGATTTCCGCTATCCAGAAGGAATCGCCCGAATATCTTTCAGCGAGTCCGTCTCCCCCATCCTTATAGACCGTCTCACTCAATTCCTCCACAAAGGGTAGATTCAATGAGGCATTATGCTTTGCTGCAAGACGCTCCGTCCGGTTTCTCTTCATGAGTGTATAGCGGTCGTCCCTTGGGTTGGATATTGCTTTCAGCACATCTTTTCTTATAGCATCGGCATCCGGACCCGCCACATCCTCATATTTCTTGACTATGTGCCAGCCATACATGCTTCTGAAGGGATGGCTCGTCTCTCCGGGCTTCAACTGATAGGACACCGCCTCAAACTCAGGCACCATCTCGCCGGGTCCGAACACCGGCAACATGCCCCCCTGACGTGCCGAACCCTTGTCGTCAGACAATTCTGAAGCCAACGTCTGGAACTTGTCAGGATCTGCCGTCACCACATCATATATACTGTCTATTTCTGATTTGTAACGCGCATCGTCGGTAGCATCCCGCGGCACCATCTTCATGATATGCGCCACCTTCACTTTCCCTCTCGCCGGACGATGCTTTCCACCGAGCAGCACATGGTAGCCCACGGGAGATTCAACTATCTCCGACACCTCCCCTTCCGGAAGGTTATAAGCCGCCGTCTCAAACATGTAGGGATATCTGCCGTAAGGGATATAGCCCAAATTTCCTCTGTTGGTCTTAGCCGACCCATCGGCTGAATACTTCACTGCCAGATCACCGAAATCCGCGCCTCCGGCAATCGCTCCACGTATGCTGTCAAGAAGCTGTATGTTTCTTCTGTTCTTGACGCCATCCTTGGTTTTGAGAAGCATTATATGGCTTGTCTCCACCTCCTCGGAACTATGTAGCAAAGCCTCCTGCACAAGCGCATCGATAAACGTCGAATCCACGAGATAAGGCGCGGCGAGCTCACGACGGTATTGCCGCATCTCATCGCGAAATGTCGCAGTAGTGTCGATTCCACACGCCTTTGCATCCGCCACCTTACGTTTATAGAGCTTAAACATCTCCACATAATCGTCGATCGTCTGCGGTTCAAGCTGCTGACGACTGTTCTTATGGTAAAGGTATTCAAATTCCGATTTCAGGACATCCTTCCCGTCCACGGTCATCACAACCGGATCTTTGGCTATGGAACAGAGAGAAGCCACGGCAAAACCCGCGACAAAAAATAATCTCATAATATCTGACGTTTGTTTTCTTTTATTTGAGATTGTCCGGGTCTATTTTTAAATGATAAGCCCAAACAATCTCATATATTCTAACGGACAGATTATAATAAAATTATAATCCTGCATCTCCGATGTCAATATTTTTGCCGGATGAAGCCTTTCCGTCAGTTACCCATTTCAGAGAGGAATTTTACTCTCACCAGTCTTATCTCCTCTTCAGTGTATTCATCACCGAGTTCCTGGAAAACCGCCTCTATGTCATCTTCCTGTCCCTCCTTGAAGAAGTCTATAAGATCAAGAAGGCGATCCTCATCCATGATTTCATTAAGGAAATAATCGATGTTGATCTTGGTGCCGGCATCCACAATAGCCTCAAGTTCATCAATAAACTCGTCAAACTCCAGTCCCTTGCTTTCCGCCAATTCCTCAAGATCGATTTTCCTGTCAATGCCATGTATGATGGAGATCTTCAGTTTGCTCTTGTTTGCCACAGATCTCACCCGGATATCCTCCGGACGCTCTATCTCATTCTCATCCACATGGAGCTTTATCAGCTTCACAAACTCCTCACCATATCTTTTTGCCTTTCCGGCACCCACTCCGGCGATGTTTGCAAGCTCTTCAAGCGTAATAGGATAGGTGGTTGCCATTGCCTCAAGCGACGGCTCCTGGAAAATCACGTAAGGGGGAAGATTCAGCTTCTTCGCCATTTTCTTACGAAGATCCTTAAGCATCGAATATAATGCCGGATCCGTCACGCATGCAGCACCACCCTTTATCTGAGGCTCCATCTCCATATCCGAGAAATCGTTGTCTTCCACCACTTTGAAAGATTCCGGTTTCTTCAAATACTTCTTTCCTTTTGAGGTGACCTTCACCGTATCAAGATTATCCATATCCTTTTCAAGATATCCGGCTATCACAGCCTGCCGGATTATGGTTGCCAACATTTTTTCATCAGCATTCGACAAGCAACCAAATTCGTCAAGATTATCATGACCATGCGATCTCACTTCGTCAGTGGGTCGTCCGATAAGGATATTGACGATGTAATCCGAATTAAATTTCTCTTTCAGAGCAATCACCGTGTCAATGACGGCACAAAGTTCTTCTTTAGCTTCCACTTGAGTCTTAGGATTTAAACAATTATCGCAATTGCCGCAGTTATCTGCTTCATATTGCTCTCCAAAATAATGCAACAAAATCTTTCTACGACACACCGATGACTCGGCATAGCTTGCCGTCTCGGCAAGGAGATGACGTCCTATCTCCTGCTCCGCCGGCGTCTTGCTTTGCATCAATTTGTCAAGTTTCTGTAAATCTTTATTAGTATAGAAAGTCAGACAGACACCCTCGCCACCGTCTCTTCCGGCGCGTCCGGTCTCCTGATAGTAACCTTCCAGACTTTTAGGTATGTCGTAATGAATCACAAACCTCACGTCAGGCTTATCTATTCCCATTCCGAATGCTATCGTAGCCACTATGACGTCTACCTTCTCATGAAGGAAGGCATCCTGATTTTCGGAGCGGGTGGCAGAATCCATTCCTGCATGATATGGCAAGACGGGGATATCATTAAGCCTCAGAGTCTCGGCAAGTTCCTCCACTCTCTTGCGGCTCAGACAATATATTATGCCTGATTTCCCGGCGTTCGACTTTATGAAGCGGATTATATCGCGGTCAACATTCTGAGTCTTGGCGCGCACTTCATAATACAGGTTGGCACGATTGAAACTCGACTTGAACACCTTGGCGTCAAGCATTCCGAGATTCTTCTGTATGTCATACTGCACCTTCGGAGTAGCCGTAGCCGTCAGCGCAATCAGGGGGCGGTTCCCCACCTCATTCACTATCGACCGGATACGCCTGTATTCCGGACGGAAATCATGCCCCCATTCAGATATGCAATGCGCCTCATCGACGGCATAGAATGAAATCTTTATCGATTTCATAAACGCCATATTCTCCTCCTTTGTGAAGGATTCGGGAGCCACATAGAGCAATTTGGTACGCCCAGAAAGCACGTCTGACTTCACCTTGTCAATCATAGCCTTGTTGAGCGATGAATTGAGGAAATGAGCTATCCCGTCATCCTCTCCATAGTGGCGCATCGCATCCACCTGATTCTTCATCAAAGCTATAAGGGGGGATATCACTATAGCCGTTCCCTCCGACATTAGTGCCGGAAGCTGATAGCACAACGATTTTCCACCGCCCGTGGGCATCAGCACAAACACATCTTCTCCGTCAAGTAGGCTGCCGATGATTTCGAGCTGGTTTCCTTTAAAGTTGTCGAAGCCGAAATTATATTTGAGGGCTTCGTGAATCGCTTTGATGTCTGCCATGTTTTTGAGGTTCGATAAATATTCTTGATATACAAAGTTAAAAAATTTTTCCTGAATATCTTATATCAATGCAAAAAATTTTTCAACCTAAAACATAATTGCGTGCATAATTACGGGGACATGGCTTGCTGCCATATCCCCGTATATTTCGCAAACAACTGTATATCAGAATTATTTTTCCTCTATCTTCGTCTTCTCGAAATGAGCCTTCTCAAGCTTTTCCTGAACGTAATTCGCGTCTACCGTAAATTTCTTCACGGGCATGGAGGGCACCTCAAACATGGCATCCACCATTATTGTCTCCACAATCGACCGCAATCCGCGTGCCCCGAGCTTATATTCTATGGCTTTCGACACTATCAGGTCGAGAGCTTCTTCCGTAAACTCAAGTTCGACACCATCGAGCAGGAACATCTTCTTGTACTGACGCACGATGGCATTCTTCGGCTCGGTGAGGATGCGGCGCAGTGCCTCCTTGTCGAGAGGTTCAAGGCTCGTCAGCACCGGCAGACGCCCGATGATCTCAGGAATGAGACCGAACGACTTCAGGTCCTGTGGCATCACGTAGCGCATCAGGTTCTCACGCTGACGCTTCCTGCCGGTCTCGTCATGTCCGTAGCCCACGACGTGGGTATTGAGACGTGATGCGATCTTACGCTCTATCCCGTCGAATGCGCCGCCGCAGATGAAGAGTATATTCTTTGTGTCGACGGCAATCATCTTCTGTTCGGGATGCTTTCTGCCTCCGTTGGGCGGCACAAGCACCGTAGAGCCTTCAAGGAGCTTCAACAGACCCTGCTGCACACCCTCGCCACTGACATCGCGCGTAATCGACGGATTGTCGCTCTTTCTGGCTATCTTATCAATCTCATCGATAAACACGATCCCCTTCTGAGCCCTCTCCACGTCATAGTCGCAGTTCTGGAGCAGACGGGTGAGCAGGGACTCAATATCCTCACCCACATAACCCGCCTCGGTAAGCACTGTGGCATCGACGATTGCAAACGGCACGTCAAGCAGGCGTGCAATGGTCTTCGCAAGCAAAGTCTTGCCGGTGCCGGTCGGTCCGACAAGGATGATGTTTGATTTCTCAATGTCGACATCATCGTCACCGACAGTCTGGTTGATGCGCTTGTAATGATTGTAGACTGCCACGGAAAGATACCTCTTCGCCTCATCCTGACCGATGATGTATTGGTCGAGATATTCCTTTATCTCCATTGGCTTCGGGATAGAGGCATCCTTGGAGTCAGCTTTCCCGGCATCCTTCTTCGTAGTGCGGGTCTTCAATTGCATGTCGCGGGCATCATCTATGTATTTGATGCAGTCGGTGCAGAGATTGAGTCCGTCGAGGATATTCACCACCGGATTCGCGCTGCTGTCGGTCGCGCCACACATCGAACATACTAATCCGTTTCGCTTAGTTGCCATTCTGAAAAAACAAACAATGATTAGTTCTTATCCTTCTTCTGATTGACAAGCACCTTGTCGATCATGCCATATTCCTTTGCCTCGGCAGCGATCATCCAGTAGTCGCGGTCGGAGTCTGCCTCCACCTTCTCAAACGGCTGACCGGAATGGTCGGAAATTATGCGGTAGAGCTCCTCTTTGAGTTTGAGGATCTCGCGTGCCGTGATCTCTATGTCGGAAGCCTGTCCCTGTATACCGCCCATCGGCTGATGAATCATCACGCGGGAATGAGGGAGGGCATAGCGTTTCCCCTTCTCTCCTGCCACGAGCAACACAGCCGCCATAGAGGCTGCCATGCCTGTGCAGATTGTAGAGACATCGCTGGAGATATACTGCATGGTGTCGTATATTCCGAGTCCGGCATATACCGACCCGCCGGGAGAGTTGATATATATTGAAATATCCTTATCCGGATCGATTGAGTCAAGATAAAGGAGCTGCGCCTGTATGATATTGGCGGAAGTGTCGCTCACCTGAGTGCCGAGGAAAATGATACGGTCCATCATAAGACGTGAGAACACGTCCATCTGGGTCACGTTGAGCTGACGCTCTTCGAGGATATACGGGTTCATATAGTCGGCAGAGGGAGTCGTAGAAGTGAAAATGGCGCCTTGCTTTTCAATGTGGCGGGTATACCCGTCGAGAGTATTTGAGTTGATGCCAAGATGATTGACAGCAAATTTTCTAAAGTCGTTGTTCATATCGCTTTTATTTCTAATGTATTGCATGATATATGCGGAACTATGCTGCAAATATCATGCCAAATTCATCTGCATGTGAATCATAAGACCCGGTGCGAGTGCGGATAAGCACTCACTCCGGGTCTTTTTCTATTATATTGCCGGATTCACCGGATTATGCCTCAGCCGGAACAAAGAGTTTCTGGAATTCCTCTACAGAAACCTCCTTGTTGTCAAGGGAAACGTTCTCCTTGATAGCTTCAAACACCTTGCGGTTCAGTGCGTTCTGGAAGAGCATCTCGCGGTTCTTTGACTCTTTCAGCACTTCCTGAGCATACTTGTCGATGATCTGGTCGGTGAGTGCGTTCGGACCGAACTGTGCGAGCTGACGGGCAACCACACCACGAGCCTCATTGAGGACATCCTCCTCCTCAACATTCACCTCACACTGAGCGGCTACTTTGTCGCGGATAAGATCCCATTCAAGCTGCGGCCGCATCTTCACAAACTCCTCATCTACATTCTCGGCAGTGATACCGTCGCCCTGACGGATGAGGAAGTCCTTAAGAATCTCTACGGGAAGTTCAAGCTCGCCTACTGCTTTTGTCACTACATCCTTAGCGTCGATTGTGAAGCGGTAGTTTGAGTCATTCTCAAGGTTGAGAGCGATAAGCTCTTTGAGAGCTGCGCGGAACTCCTCCTCATTGTGAGCCTTATCTTTGCCGACAGCGTTGTCGAAGAACTCCTGGTCAAGCTCAGCCGGCTTGAGCACGATGATCTCCTTGATATCGAAACGGAAGTCACCCTTATGGTTCTCCACGTCCTCCTTATCAATGTTGAGCATTGAAGAAAGCTCCACCTCGCTTGAGTCGCAAGCTACAGCAGGGTTGAACACCACGCTATCGCCGGGATGCTTAGCCTCGAAAAGCTTCTTCTGGTCGTCGTTCTTGAAGTGGATGGGTGCAAGGATGCCGTTCTCCACAAACACACCCTCCTCTTTCACTGAACCATCTTCGTTAAGCTCGGTGAGAGAGCCTTTGATCACGGCGTTGGGTTCTGTCTCCTCGCCGGGCACCTGACGTCCGAAACGCTGACGGAGACCCTCAATCTGCTCGTTGACCATCTCCTCGCTCACTTCGATAGTGTAGTAAGGCACGTGCATATCCTTGTTGACATGAGTGTCGATCTCAGGAGCGATGCCCACCTTAAACTTGAAGGTGAAATCGGCGTTTGCAATGTCGAATTTATTGTCGCTTTCAGGCACAGGCTGACCGAGCACCTGAATGTTATTCTCTTTTATATAATTGAAGACGGCGTCTGCCACCTCTTTGTTAACGACATCATATTTCACGGCTGTGCCATATTTCTTGGCGATAAGGCCTGCGGGCACATGTCCGGGACGGAAACCCGGCTCGGCATGTTTCTTGCCGATCTCTTTAAGCTGCTTCTTTACTTTGTCTGCGTAATCCTTCTCTTCGAGAGTCACAGTGATTTCACCGCTGACATTTCCGAGCTTTTCGAAATTTACGTTCATTTTAACTTTATCTTGATTTAGTTATTTTAGTTTATTACCATTGCATTTCCGGCAAATCCGGGGCAGGCTTAACGCCCGTCGGCATATACTGCCTCAAGGCGGCTTGACCGCCGTTCCGCCAAATCCGACTGCAAAGGTATTAAATTTTCTCCGCCTCAGCAAATCTGACCATGCCAAGAACGGAGAAAATGTGGATTTATCCTATATTTGTGGGTGGTTATTTAGAAATTTTAACTGAAAAAAGTAGTGAACACCTTCACCGTGTCAAGATGGTCAGACACTCCCGCGGTCTCTCTTGCAGAATGCATCGCCCATATTGCAGCCCCCATGTCGACGCCTCTTATATCGAGCTGCACGGTCAGTTTGTTGCCGAGTGTGGAACCGCCCTCCACGTCGCCGTGGTTGACAAACATCTGATAGTTCACTCCCGCCTCACGGCAAAGATTCTTGAATACCGCCGAGCCCTGCGCGTCGGTCATGTATTTGCAGTTGGCATTTATCTTGATGACCGGACCGCCGCCGATAACGGGATGGTTGGTCGGGTCATATTTCTCATTATAATTAGGATGCCATGCATGTGCATCGTCGGCAGAAATCATAAACGAGCGTGCTATGCTGCGGAAGAATCCCTCTCTCGACGCACCCATGCCTGTAGAGATTCTCTCCATGAGGTCGCGGATGAGTGGAGCCATCGCCCCCTGCTTGGTGCCGGAGCCGGTCTCCTCGTTATCGAATACGGCAAGAATTCTCGTGTCTGCACACGGCTCGTTGGCAGTTGCCAGAAGTGCCTCAAGCCCGGCAAACGCCATCGAGAGATCGTCAATACGTGCCGACTGGAAATACTCGTAGCGTATACCGCAAAGCTCAGCCGGCTCCAATGGATATAGATTGATCTCATATTCCAAGATATCCTCAGGAAGTATGCCGAGATATTCTGATACGATTTTTTTCACGACCCCGCCCTTTGACTTAGCCTCGGCAATCTCTTCCGGCGAGAAGTAACCCATCACCGGCTTCATATCCTTCTGCACGGAAAGAGGGTTGCCATTGTTGACGCCACGGTTGAAGTGTATGGCGAGATGAGGGATAGTCGCCACAGGGCGTTTGAGGTCAAACACGATAGTCTCCGGATTCAGCAGGTCGCCGCAATCCACCATCACGCGTCCCGACATTGAGAGCGGACGGTCAAACCATGTATAGAGTATACCACCTCCATATTTCTCCACGTTGAGGCTCACCACTCCCCCTTCGCCATAGATCTCCGCGTTAGGCTTGATCTTAAAGCAAGGGCTGTCGGAATGGGCAGTTATGATGCGGAATGCCGACTCTTCGGGATCTCCCGTGCCCGTGATAAACGGGAAGATTGCGCTGTCGTTCTTCACGACATAGTAGCGCGAACCCGGCTTGATATCCCAGGCGTCTTCCTGACGGAGCTCGGTGAAACCGGCATTCTCCAACTCATCTTTAATTGTCTCTACTGCGAGAAAGTTGCATGTGGCGTTGTCGAGCCATTTGAGAAGTTTTTCAATCATGTCAGATTTTTTTATTTTTTGTTTAATTCATTCCCCTTGTGAAGAATATTTTATATGGTTTATTGCCCGGAGGACATTGCACAAAGTCTGGCTCCAGTAAGATTCAAAATCCTCCTTGCAGTGCATGTATGCCTCTGTCATCCTCTCCCCTTCCGAATCCTTGACCACGGATATGAAATCATAAAGCGGCTGGAATATGTCGGCAAGAGATTCTGCGATTGAGGCGGCGATTGGGGTCTCGCTGTATTTCATATCCTCCTCAAACGTCTCAAGAAACATATCCTCCTCACCCATCACAGCCTCTATATGACGGCGTATGCTCTCATAATAATCCTCATCCACGTATGACGAGAAATAGTCGAAATCATCAATCGACACAATGTCTGCCGAGAGATCGAAGAATTCCCAGTAGATCCGTGGCAGGAGATTCAGTATCCTGTCGACAAACTCATCCCGCTCCATCTCGTGGGCATGTTCGCACACGGAGCAATAATCGGCGGCCAGGGATGTTATGGCCAGAAGTCTGCTTTTCATATCGTAATTATAAAAGGTTTGTATAAAGTCGGTTTTGCCGGATGTAGTCAGCCACCTCACGCGGCACGAAATAATTCAGATTCTTGCCGTCGGCAACGGCCTTCCTGATGAACGTGGATGATATCAATGCCTGAGGCGCTTTGGCGGGCACCTCCACCCCGGCAGGAAGCTCTACAGGCAGATCGTAGCCGGGACGCGGATAGACAATCAGTCCAAACTCCCGGAGTATACTCTCCGAATCGCGCCAGCGGTTGAAGTTATGCCAGTTGTCGCTGCCGATAATCAGCACAAACTTATGCTGTGGGAAACGTTCGCGCAGGCGGCACAGCGTGACGTAGGTGTAGGAGGGCACGGGAAGCGAGAATTCAAAGTCGGACGCTACCACTCGGCTGCATCCTTCCGCCACAAGCTTCACCATCGCAAGACGATGCGGCTCTGACGCCGGATCCCGTCCTACCTTAAGCGGATTATGTCGGCTTACCATCAGCCACACCTCATCCAGACCGCCATATTGCGCCAGATAATTTGCGACCATGGCATGACCCGTGTGAATAGGATCGAAACTTCCACAGTATACGCCTATCCTCATCTTCTACATACAGCTTCTATTCCACAGGTGGCAAACGCTCTTATCTTATCGGCGACCTCCGCAACTGCTCTCGGAAGAGAGTCGTTGACCACAACAGTATCAAACTGCGGGGCAAATCCCATCTCAAACTCAGCCTTGGCAAGACGACGCTCTATTGTCTCGGCAGAATCCGTGCCTCGCGAACGGAGACGATGTTCGAGAGTGGCTATATCGGGAGGCATGACGAAAATCGCCACGGCATCGTTGCCGAAACGCTTCTTGATATTTAGCGCGCCCTTCACGTCGACGTCCATTATGAGATGAGAACCGGAGCCGGTCACTCTCTCCACCTCACTCTGGAGAGTGCCGTAGCGGGTGCCGGCATACACCTCCTCCCATTCCACAAACTCTCCGCCGTCGATCTTCTTCTGGAATTCCTCCTCCGAGAGGAAGAAATAGTCTTTACCATTCACTTCCGCGCCACGTGGCTTACGGCTCGTGGCTGATATGGAGAAACCGAGATGAAGATCCGGCTCCTGCATCAGAGAGGTGATTATGGTGGATTTCCCCGTGCCTGACGGAGCAGACAATATTATAATCTTTCCTTTCATAATACGTTTAGCACCTGTTCCTTTATCTGTTCCAGTTCATCCTTCATCTTCACCACTATCTGCTGCATATCGGCATGATTCGATTTCGAGCCGAGAGTATTGATCTCCCTACCCATCTCCTGGGCTATGAAACCGAGTTTCTTGCCTGACCCTTCAGAGGGGAGAGAATCAACCGGTCCGAGAGTATCCATGAAATAGTTGAGATGCGCCGTCAATCTGACCTTCTCTTCAGTGACGTCGAGCTTCTCTATATAGAATATGAGTTCCTGTTCAAGTCTTCCGCGATCATACTCAATCGACGACAGCCGGGAAAGCTGGTCCTCCAGTCTCTCGCGGATCTTGGGCACCCTCTCCTCCTCATACTTGTCGACCTCCGCAAGCAGACGTCGGATATTATCTATTTTCTCCACAAAGAATCCGTACAGTTTCTCCCCTTCCAGACGTCGGAACTCCACAAGAGCGTCGATAGCCTCGTTGCAGGCATCGACAAACGCCTGAGCATCCTCCGGAGCAAGAGCCGCAGTCTCGGTCTTCATTGCATCGGGCATACGGAGCAACAGCTGATACCAATCATTAGGCTCAGGCAATCCAAGCGTCTCGCCCATCTGCTGCAATTGAGCCTTATATGCTGCCAGCAATTCAATATTGACAGTGGTAGTGGATTCCGCCACGATATTCTCCACGATCGCCGACACCTCAACCTTACCGCGTTGCAGACGTTCGGCTATCGGATTACGCATCGCCACCTCCATCTCCCGGAAACAGGCAGGCACTCTCAATGAGAGGTCAAGTTGCTTGCTATTGAGCGACTTTATCTCCACCTTCACTCTTTTAGTAGGAGTTTGGGCTCCGCCACGACCGAAGCCCGTCATTGATGAAATCATAGAAAAAAAGTTTTGAATCGCAAAAATACATAAAAAAAGTGATTATCGGTGTCTTCTCAATAACTTTTTCATCATTTTCCTCCCGACATTCCTGCGTCCACCCGACAATCGGAACCAATAAAAGCTACCTCTGTTTTATATTTCATGATGTTGCATCAACGTGTAAAAAGATATAAAATTCGACAAAAATTATTGCTTTTTCTTATTTACTATTTGTTTTATCGTCTTTTTTCATTAGTTTTGCAATGACATTAGACAATGACGTCAGAAAAACTGTATCTTCCATACTTGCCAGGTGGCGTCACGGAAGAATCAGCAAGTTCAACCTGATAATATTAACCCAATAATCAACATACAAGACATGAACAACGAAGAATTGTTGAAAAGTGTAAAAGAAAAAGCCGAGAAATGGCTTGGACCCCAATATGACGAAGAGACACGCGCTGCCGTACAGGCGATGCTCGATTCAGAAGACACCACTCCCCTTATCGACGCCTTCTACAAAGATCTGGAATTCGGCACAGGCGGTTTGCGCGGTATCATGGGCGCAGGCTCCAACCGTATGAACATCTACACCGTAGGCGCAGCTACACAGGGTCTCGCCAACTATCTGAAGGAATGTTTCAAAGATGAGCCGCAGATCACGGTTGCCGTAGGTCATGACGTCCGCAACAACTCCCGTAAATTCGCGGAACTCGCTGCCAACATCTTCTCTGCAAACGGCATTAAGGTATACCTCTTCGAAGACTGCCGTCCCGTGCCGGAGGTATCCTACACTATCCGTAAGCTCGGATGCAACAGCGGTGTGATGGTAACTGCAAGCCACAATCCGAAGGAATACAACGGCTACAAGGCATATTGGAGCGACGGCGCACAGATGATCGCACCCCACGACGTGGAGACTATCGCATACGTGAATGCCATCACATCCGTCGACCAGATCAAGTTCACCCCCAATAAAGACCTCATACAGATCATCGGCAAGGATATCGACGAGCAGTATCTTGACGACATCAAGACCCTCTCACTCTCTCCCGAGGCAATCAAGAAACATGCCGACATGAAGATCGTCTACAGCCCTATCCACGGCACAGGCGGTATGCTCATATTCGACTCCCTCAAGAAATGGGGCTTTGAAAATGTAATCCACGTGCCCGAGCAGGACGTAAGGAGCGGCGACTTCCCCACAGTAGTATCCCCCAACCCGGAGAATGCAGAGGCTATGTCAATGGCTATCGCCAAGGCTAAGGAGACAGGCGCAAGCATCGTGGTGGCTTCCGACCCCGATTCTGACCGTATCGGTCTTGTGGTGCGCGACGGCAACGGCGAATACCAGCTCGTCAACGGCAACCAGATCGTGATGATATTCCTATATTATCTCATCACCCGCAACCGCGAGCTCAATATGCTCACCGGCAAGGAATATTGCGTGAAGACCATAGTAACCACAGAGACAATCAAACGTATTGCCGAGGCTAACGGAGTAACCTGCTACGACTGCTTCACCGGCTTCAAATGGATTGCCGACGTGATGCGCAACCTTGAAGGGAAGGAGAGATACCTCGGTGGCGGAGAGGAGAGCTACGGATTCCTCCCCGAGACTTTCGTGCGCGATAAGGATGCCGTTTCCTCAATCACTCTCATGTGTGAGATCGCTGCTTGGGCTGCAGAGAAGAACATGACACTCTACGAGATGCTGATCGACATCTATAAGGAGTATGGTTTCTCTCGCGAGCGTGGAGTGAGCGTAGTGCGTCCGGGCAAATCCGGTGCTGACGAGATCGTAGCCATGATGAAGAACTTCCGTGAGAATCCCCCGAAAGAACTCGCAGGCTCACCAATCGTCATGATTAAGGATTACGCCGACCTCAACTGCCGCAATCTGAAGACCGGCGAAGTTGAGAAGATGAACTTCCCGACCACATCCAACGTGCTCCAGTTCTTCACTGAGGCAGGCGACAAGGTATCGGTAAGACCTTCCGGCACAGAACCCAAGATCAAGTTCTACGTGGAAGTCCGTGAAGATCTCCCCTCAAAAGAGATGTATGAGGAGACTGTAAAGAAAGCTGAGGCAAAGATCGACCGTGTGATCGCCGACCTTGGTGCAAAATAATCCTACACGTCAATAAAACCCGACCCGATTCATAAAAAATTTAGGGTCTGACAATGTCAACAAACCCGACTATGTGCAACCATAGTCGGGTTTTATTTGTTGAATGAGATAAGAATTATATTATGAAACCACTTGTATGTTCCACACTAAACGAAATATCCATCGAATTCTTGTTATTGTCGCATTCATCAGCCTGCGACTATTGTGCAACGCACAGATACCCATTGAATTCCACACGACCGAACTAATTCCGCCCGACTCCACCGACGTGGCAAGAATGAGCAAACGGCATTTCTGGCGGACAGCCGGAGAAGTGGTGGGATTCAACATCGGTCTTTGGGCATTTGACAGATACGTGCAGAGAGGGGATTTTGCCTACATCTCGTTCAACACCATAAAGGAGAATTTCAAGCACGGATTCAAATGGGACAATGACAAACTCGGCACCAACACATTCCTCCACCCCTACAACGGAAACCTATACTTTAATGCGGCACGTGCCAACGGATTTAATTTCTGGCAATCCGAGTTGTTTGCTATCGGAGGCAGTGCGATGTGGGAAATGTTTATGGAAAGGGAATACCCTTCCACAAACGACATCATCGCCACCCCCATAGGTGGCGCAGCAATAGGCGAGGTACTCTTCCGTGCATCTGACGCGCTGATAGATGACCGGCTGTCGGGCAGCGAACGATTCAGCCGTGAAGCAGCCGTGTTTCTTCTGTCGCCGCTTAGGGGACTCAACAGAATCATCACCGGCGAGGCATGGAAAGTGAGACCCACGAGAGGCAGGATGTTCGGTACGCCGAATTTTGCGATACGCGTATCCACTGGCTACAAGATGCTGTTATACAACAGCCATTTCAAAGAGCTACATCAAGGTGCTGCAGTGCAGATTGATGCCGAATATGGCGATCGGTTTGAGGTTAAATCCACCAAACCGTATGACTACTTCACAATAAAGGCGCAATTGCAGATGCTGAAGACGCAACCCCTCTTATCGCAGATAGAGATCAAAGGGCGACTCCTCGCACGCGAGATTTTCGATAGTTACCGTTCGAAAGGCAGCATAGGTCTTTATCAGCATTTCGATTTCTACGACAGCGATACCATTGACCATATTGAAAAAGTGCCCTTCAAGCTCGGTATACCCGCCAGTGTGGGAGTTGGATTCATGTTCCGCGATGTGGAACGCCACCGCTGGACCTACGACCTATTTGCTCACGTAAATGGTATTGCCCTCGGCTCCATACTCTCCGACCATTATCAGACTGATGAACGCAACTACAACTGGGCATCCGGATTCTCCATAAAGGGGGGATTCAACCTCGTGTTTGGCAAAGATAAACTGGCATTTTCGCTGACACACAATTTCTACCGCATGTTCACCTGGATTGGCTATAAATTCGGCACAGACCTGCGGATGGTTGACTACCGCATACTAAATGTGCAGGGCGATGCATCCGTCGCATCCCTCAACATGACCGAGTTTCGCGCGGACTTCAAGATATGGAAAAAACTGTTCGGTACGGTGCTCTTCACCAACTACCTCCGGTCGTCGCACTATAAATTCTTCCCGGACGTCAAATCCTCCTCCAACTCCCTCGAACTCATGCTCTCCTACAAATTCTGACTCCCTACATACCACCAAGCACACGGTTTTATACCACAAAGGGCACTCGTTTTAAACCACAAAGGGCACGGAGAACGCGGAGAAATTAAAAAATCTCCGTGTTCTCCGTGTTTTCCGTGGTGGTTTTGCATGTTTTCTGCATGTCCGCCGCGGTAGTTTATACGTGACCTCTGGGGGGATATTCTACAAACTGTCTCTACTTATTCAACAACGACTTTACCAAATCGATCTGGAAAAATGGATGGCCGCTAGAGACTATCTCCCCATCCTTATTAATGACTATTCCGAATGGTATTCCCGTAATATTGAAGTCCGCACTCAAATGCGCATACGCATCTTGAGTAAGATAGACATGCTCCCCCGCTATCTCATTCTCCTCGATCCAACGTTCACACGGTTCCTTATATCTCTCTTCCGCTACGTATATCACCTGTAATGGCGAATCAGCATATTCCTTTATAAACCCCTTTTGATCCAACATCCCCGACAGACAAGGCCCGCATCCGGTATTCCATACATCAACAAGAATAACCTTCCCCTTATAAGGCGAGATAATTTCAGCAAGCACATCCGACACATCAGATATTGTGCGTGATTCCGAATCGGCCTTCTGTCTTGCTTCTTTCAACGCCAAACCGACAGCTATATCCGACACACCGTCAATGACACTTGCCGCCAAACCTTTATAGGAGATCTCAGACAAGATGACAGACGCTCCCATTTTACAATAATCAAGCATTTCCTTTGAAAACTCCGGAATATTTTTAAAACCCGGCACTACTCCATACGTCATGGCAAGCTGCGACATAAAGCAATTCCCTATGCCAAAATTCCTCTCACATCTTTCATCCAATTCCATAAGCTTCTGCAATCGGCTTTCCCCATCTTTCAATATTGTTTCCGACTTCAATCTAAATTCTCCATTGACAATTTCTAACACATTTCCACCGGCTGCGATTGCCCTATGCAGATAAAACATGGACCCATTAACAATCCTGCTGATAATCAAATTATCACCGCATAATATAAGTGGATTGTCATAGATATATGCAAGATAATCCTTCCTGTCATTAAAATACTTGGAATAATCAAGGGGTCGGTATTCTGGATTTGGAATCCGAATCGTCATTCCATCACGATCCTCAAAATTATATTTTAGCTCACGGTAATAATAATCCATATCTACAATAGGCAGATACACGTCAGCAGCACATCTGCTAAACGTCACATCCTTTGCCCATTGCGACATATCAAACGTAGGGATTGTGCGGTTCAGATAGTCAACAGCATCATGAAAGGCTGCCTTGATCTTAGCATTTATCACCAACATGCTGTCGGGATCATTGACAACTGCATACCTCCTCTTATATCGGTTGAGACTGTCACACATAAATTCGCAGGCAATATTCACATCAGCCGCATCCCCTCCCTCAAATTTGGAATAGATTGCCCGAGAATAATCATTCGGATCCCGAAGCGTAGTGGATGTAGTATATTTTAATGTGTCTTCCGGCATCAGAAAAACTTTTCTGTAATGTCTGCCAAAAATAAGCGTTACGGTCTGAGGATGTGGGAGCGGTAGATCCACGACAAAATTCCCCGCTGAATCAAGTTCGGCAACTTCAACATTCCTCTTTTCATTAAGGTGATCATAACTATAAATTTCCACAACAGAATATTCCAATAACGGGTCATAACCGTCAAGTTTACCAATCAGATGCGTCTTTGCACCGGGTTTCACAAAATCCATTTCCCGATAACATTCCACATCAAAACCATCCCAAGAAGGAGTGTTGAGCATACGTGGTGTCTGATTTTCAGAAATCGGAGCTACCGCGAAAGCAGCGAGTGTGCACCCCACACCTACCAAAATTGAAAATATCCTTTTCATAAAGATACTAATTAAATTGAAGATGTCTAAGTTTAAGTTATACGATATAATTTTATGCAAAAGTAACAAAAATATTAATATTTTCCACAAAAACATCAACATTCAATACATTATTCTGCCAAAACAATACCATTTCAACCATAAGTAACATGAAGAGCACAGAAAAAAACTCCGAGTTCTCCGTGCCCTCCGTGGTGGGTTACAATCTCCCTCCGTGGTGGGTTATTCGTCTCCATGGTGGTTTATGAGGATTTCATACTTTTTATTATCTTTGCATTCACATAAACAATAACCATAATTAAACATTAAACGTATTATGTCAAAGATCTCATGGCGCCCGGGTACGCAGATATACCCTCTACCCGCAGTATTGGTGACTTGTGGCGACAAACCGGAGAATTGGAACATGCTCACCGTGGCATGGACCGGCACAATCTGTTCCGATCCGGCAATGTGCTACGTATCAGTACGACCGGAACGCGCATCCTACCCTCTTATCAAAGAGAATATGGAATTTACCATCAACCTCACCACCGTGGAAATGGCACGCGCTACCGATTGGGCAGGCGTAAGATCCGGACGTGACTACAACAAATGGAAAGAGACCGGACTGACACCTCTTCCCGGTGAGAAAGTCGCCTCCCCCACCATCGAAGAATCACCCATCAGCATCGAATGTCGCGTGAAGACCATAATGAATCTTGGATCACATGACATGTTTACCGCCGATGTAGTCAACGTGCGTGCCGACTCTCGCTACATCGACCCTGAGACAGGACGATTCGCCCTTGAAAAAGCCAACCTGCTCGCCTACTCCCACGGATTCTACCATTCCCTCGGCGATATTATCGGTAAATTCGGATTCTCAGTGCAGAAAAAACAGGACTAAATCACTACATATTGCTATGACGACAGCTATATTTACCTATTGATAGTTATTGCCCGACTAAATATAAATGTCTAACTTTGCAACCGTAAAGACAGTGAAAAAGCGAAGCAATCCAAACTTCACAAAAAGAAGCTGTAGTTATTAGTTATTTAGAGTTAGATAAGTATTGAGTTATGCGCCGGAAAATCCGGTATCTCCCGGAAATCCGCGCTATGTATCAAAGTGAGTTGCCACCGTTGATGGTGGCACCACTTGTATATAGCCCGACCCATGACGACATTCCACCTCAATACATAACCCACCCAAATCACAGACAACACACTATGCCGATACAGACAAAATATAACCCCGCCGATAAGATGGTGTCACTGATTGCCGACAATTACCAACTCATTCAGGTGATGAGTCGCTTTGGCATACCGATGGGATTCGGCGACAAGACCGTCGAGAAAGTTTGTTCAGACCATGGCGTAGACTGCGCCACATTCCTTGCGGTAGTAAACTTTATCGTGGATGGCTTCTCAAACTACGACACCGATAATAACGTATCCGTGGAATCACTGCTTCTATACCTCAAACGGAGCCATTCGTATTTCCTTGACTATTGCCTGCCGGCAATACGCCGCAAACTCCTTGAAGGCATATCGCTACGCACCACCGACGTATCGTTTCTCATACTGAAATTTTTCGACGAATACATGCACGAGGTGCGCATACACATGGAATATGAGGAGAAGACCGTGTTCAAATATGTCAACAATCTGCTAAGTGGCAAATCTTCGGAAGACTACAAGATCACCACCTACAGCGAGCATCACGATCTTGTCAGTCTGAAACTGAAGGAACTGAAAAACATAATCCTGAAATATTGTCCGGAAGACGCCAACACCAATCTTCTCAATGATGCGCTCTACGACATCTACAGATGCGAGGAGGAATTGTCAAGCCACTGTCACATTGAGGACTGCCTGCTCGTGCCGGCAATCCTGCGTCTGGAACGCAACCGCAACTAACCGAAACACTCACCCCATCCGATTCCATCATAAAATGCGAAGAGAAGGAAACCTACATATCATCATAGCCGAGATCTCCCCGGTGCTTTCCGCCGGATTTTCCCATTGCCTGCGCAGATTGCCCGGAATGCAGGTAAATATCATGGAAGTGAAATCTCCGTCAGCTCTTGCCGACTGTGTACGTTCAAATACCCCGGACATAATTCTGGTGAATCCCACTTTTGGCGGTATCTTCAACCCCGAGCATTTCCGTGCTGATACGGGATGTCAGAATTGCAAGATAATCGCCATAGAAGTAGGAAAACTTTCGCATCAGGCTGCCGACCTTTACGACGGTCTTATCTCCGTAATCGATGATATGGAAACAATCACAAGGAAGATCAAAAGCCTTAGCACCCATCAATCAGAATCCACAGAAGAGAAAGAGAGCCTGTCCCAACGGGAGAAGGAGATCATATCTCTTGTGGTGAAAGGCATGACGAATCAAGAGATCGCCGACAAATTATTCCTGTCGATCCACACTGTCATCACGCATCGACGCAACATAGCCCGAAAACTTGAGATACATTCCGCCACAGGACTGACCATCTATGCCATCGTCAATAAAATCGTTGACATAGATGAAATCAGTCTGAATGTTTAATCTTATTTCTCCGGGCGAGCTATGCCATCCTGCTCGCAGCGTTTCTTCATGTGGTCGATACGCTTCTGAGTTTCGGGATGTGAAGAAAACATCTTCTGGATATAGCTCTGGCTCGCTCCGGCATCCCCCTCGAGACCCTGAAGCTTCTCAAACGACATAACGATGCCCCACGGGTTCTTACCTTTCGACACGAGGAAATCATAGCCGCAGTCATCCGCCTCATTCTCCTGCTTCTGTGAGAACTTTGCGCTTTGCAACGACGTCGCAAGAGTGCCGAGCTGCGATTCTGTCAGTGCAGCAGCCTTGCCGCCGGTAGATGCCACGGCATCCTTCAATGCTCCGGTAAGCAACTCATTCTTGAATGCATTCTTTGAATGATGCTTCAGCACATGTCCGATCTCATGCCCGATCACTCCGAGAAGTTCATCATCATCCATGAGATCCATCAATGCGGCAAACACTCTCACGCTTCCGTCAGGGCAAGCGAAAGCATTCACGTCAACCACATTATACACCTTGAAGTTCAACGGTATACCGTCAGCTTCCGTGATACCTTCTGTCAGGCGGCGAAGACGTTTCGTATATTCATCATCTTCCGGAAGCACAGGATTATTCTTATCCATCCAATCTACCGATTCCTTCACGTAGGCAGCCATCTGCGCATCAGTGAGAGTAAACGCCTGCACAGCCTTTGCTGTCGCGCCAATCGCCTTCTTAAGATTAAACTGTCCGTAAGCGGGAGCCACCGGAGCAGCGAGTGCGACCAATGCAATAACTTTTAATGCAATATGCTTCATAGAATAAAAAAATTTAATTTTGTAAAGTTATTTTAAACTTCCATACAACTCCACAAAATTAAATCATTTTAAAATAATTTCAAAATCATATTCAACCCAATATCATTATCCGGGCAAATAATATCTAAAATTAAAAATCATCCGGTCTTATCTTGTCCTTCTGTCTTTTTTTGTCAATATGTCATTTATGCTCAATGTATCCACGGTATAGCGTTGGTTTCGATTATTTTTTGTAATTTTGCATTTGATACAGACTTTTATCCCGCAACGGCGGTGTTCGTCGTTGGAAAAGCTTTTATTGTTATAACGATATGACTGATATCCGTAAAAAAAGTAATAACAAACAAGACGACACCTTCAACGGCAAGAAAAAGTCCGGCAAAGTGTCAAGAAACGCTATTCTTGTCAGATGGATGTGGATCATGTTCTTAGGATTGGGCACCGTGATAGCCCTCTTCCTGCTCCTGATCTATAACGGTGTAATCGGCTACATGCCTCCTATCGAGGAACTGGAAGACCCTCATGATAAACTGGCATCTGTAGTCATAGCATCCGACGGCACAACCGAACTCGGGCGATACTTCGCCGGCGCGGGAAACCGCGTAAACTCCGACTACAAGACTGTGTCGCCTCACGTGATCGATGCCCTCATAGCCACCGAAGATGAACGATTCTTCGACCATTCCGGAATCGACTTCATCGCCCTCGGCCGTGCCGGAGTAAAGACTCTCATGCTCGGCGATAAGTCGTCAGGCGGCGGATCCACAATCACACAGCAGCTCGCAAAGCAACTATACTCCCGCCCATCATCCAACATGCTCAAACGCGCCCTACAGAAGCCTATCGAATGGATGATCGCAATAAAGCTCGAACGATTCTATACGAAACAGGAGATAATCAACATGTATCTCAACCGATTCGACTTCCTCAACAACGCCGTCGGCATAAAGACTGCCGCCAACGTTTACTTCAACAAGGAACCCGCCGACCTCAACGTGCAGGAATCTGCCATGCTCGTCGGCATGCTGAAGAATCCGAGCTATTTCAACCCACTACGCCATCCCGAACGAACGAAGGAACGCCGCAACGTGGTGCTGGAGCAGATGGTGAAGGCGGGCAAACTGCCTCGCGACGAGGCGGAGGCATACAAGCAACTCCCCTTGGGACTTGACTATCACCGCGTGGATCATCGCGACGGCGGTGTGCCTTATCTGCGTGAGGAGATAAGGATGCTCATGAGCGCAAAGAAACCGGTGCGTCCATCCCGCGACAAATATAAGAGCAACCTCGCCTACATCCTCGCAATGGGGCAATACAACACCGACTCCACTCAATGGGAGGAGAATCCCCTCTACGGTTGGATTCTTAAAAATCCCAAGCCGGACGGAAGCCTCTACAATATATATACGGATGGTCTTAAGATCTACACCACCATCGACATCAAAATGCAGCAATATGCCGAGGAAGCCGTATACGAGCATCTCGGCGGGACTCTCCAGCCTGCATTCTTCAAGGAGAAACAGGGGCAGGTGACCGGTCCGTACACCACCAACAGCGACGAGCTAAGCCGCAGCGGCGTGATGAACCTCATCAAGAATGCCATGAAGCAGACCGAGAGATGGAGAGTGCAGAAAAATGCCGGCATATCAGAGGCGGAGATTGAGAAGACTTTCCACAAGCCTTACGAGATGGACATATTCACCTACGTGAAGGAGAACGGCAAATATCATCCGGGTTCAAAATCCGTGACAATGACCCCCTACGACTCGCTTCTCTACATGAAGTCGATCCTTCGCACGGGCATGATGAGCATGGATCCGACCAACGGATACGTGAAGGCATACGTCGGAGGTCCTGATTTCAACTATTTCCAATACGACATGGTGTCGAGAGGACGCCGCCAGATCGGATCTACCGCAAAGCCATTCCTCTACACCCTCGCCATGGAGCAGGACTACACCCCTTGCTCACAATTCCTCAACACTCAGCCTACGTTTGGCAACTGGTCGCCACGTAACTCCGGAAGCGCACGCATCGGCGACATGGTTGACCTGCGTTGGGCACTGACCAACTCCAACAACTGGATTTCCGCCCGACTCGTCTATGAACTGGGTGCGAAGAACCTTGCCAACAAGATGAGAATGTTCGGCGTAACCGGACATATCGACGCCACTCTCCCACTCGCACTCGGCACGGTTGACGTCCCCGTCAAGGAGATGGTGGCAGCCTACACCGCATTCGCCAACAAGGGTATGAGGGTTGACCCCGTATTCGTGACCCGCATAGAGGATAACCAAGGCAACCTCATATACTCCACCACACCCCACCGCAGTGAGGTGACGAGCGAGGATGCCTACTATAAGATACTCTCCATACTGCTCAACGTGGTTGACAGCGGTACGGCGGCAAGCCTTAGAGGACGTTACGGCATATCCGCACAGATGGGCGGCAAGACCGGTACGACCAACTCCAACTCCGACTCATGGTTCATGGGATTCACGCCCGAGCTCGTCACCGGAGTATGGGTAGGCGGTGAGGAACGATATATCCACTTCAACACCATGGCTCTCGGTCAGGGCGCACGCGCCGCACTCCCGATCTATGGATTCTACATGAAGAAGATATATGCCGATAAGAAACTCCCCTATTCTCAGGATACCAAATTCACTTTCCCTGCCGACTTCAACGCATGCAGCGGCGAGATGTTCACGTCATCGGGAGAGAGTGAGGTAGAAGAAGTTTCCGAAGGAATTTTTGACTAAGAATTAACAGATAACTCTAAAAACTTGCGGACCATATCCGCAGAAAAATATGATCCTACCAATATATCTATACGGGCAACCCGTGCTTCATAATGAGACGGAAGACATCGAGCCCGACTATCCCGAAGTAAAGAAACTGATTGCCGACATGTTTGAGACGATGTATCATTCCGAGGGCGTCGGTTTGGCAGCTCCTCAGATCGGTCTTCCGATAAGCGTGATCGTAATCGACGGCACAGCGCTCGCCAATGATTTTCCGGAATGTAAGGACCTTAAGTTCGCGCTCATAAATCCGGTGCTCGACGTTCTTGACGACGTAGCACCCGTAAGCCGCGAAGAGGGTTGTCTCTCACTGCCCGGTCTGTCAGAGCCAGTGAAACGCCACGAGCATGTAAGGCTCAACTGGCTCGATGAGGATTTCGTGGAGCATGAGAAAGAATTCCACGGATTCGCAGCGAGAATCATCCAGCATGAATACGACCACCTTCTCGGCAAGGTCTACACCGACCGCGTGTCACCCATCCGTAAGCAGATGATACGCACCAAGCTCAACAACATCGTCAAGGGGAAAGTGAAGTGTGCATACCGCACTAAGGCAGTGCAGAAATAATGCCACAAAACAGCTTCAATCTTGATTAACCAACCGAACAAAAAAACAACCGCAAAACAGAAATGGCAGACGATAAGAAAATTATATTCTCAATGGTGGGAGTGAGCAAGATCATCCCCCCTCAGCGACAGATTCTGAAAAACATCTACCTCTCGTTCTTCTACGGTGCTAAGATCGGCATAATCGGTCTGAACGGATCAGGCAAGTCTACCTTGATGAAAATCATTGCCGGAATCGACAAGAGCTATCAGGGCAACGTGGTATTCTCCCCCGGCTATACAGTAGGCTATCTTGAGCAGGACCCGAAACTTGATCCGGAGAAGACGGTGAAGGAAGTGGTGCAGGAGGGTGTGCAACCGGTGCTTGACCTTCTGAAAGAGTATGATGATGTCAACAACGCATTCGCCGACCCCGAGGTGCTTGAGAACCCCGACAAGATGGATGCCCTCATCAACCGTCAGGCAGAACTTCAGGACAAGCTCGACGCTTGCGACGCATGGAACATCGACAACAAGCTCGAACGCGCCATGGACGCACTGCGTTGCCCCGACGACGACAAGAAGATAGCCGTGCTCTCCGGTGGCGAACGCCGCCGTGTGGCTCTCTGCCGTCTGCTCCTCCAACAGCCCGACGTGCTTCTCCTCGACGAGCCCACCAACCACCTTGATGCAGAATCAATCGACTGGCTCGAACAGCACCTTCAGCAATATCCCGGCACTGTCATCGCCGTTACCCACGACCGCTACTTCCTCGACCACGTGGCAGGCTGGATTCTTGAGCTCGACCGTGGCGAAGGGATACCCTGGAAGGGCAACTACAGCTCCTGGCTCGACCAGAAGACAAAACGTATGGCTCAGGAGGAGAAACAGGCAAGCAAACGACGCAAGACTCTCGAAAGAGAGCTTGAATGGGTGCGTATGGCTCCCAAGGCTCGTCAGGCAAAGGGGAAGGCACGTCTGTCAAGCTACGACCGACTCCTCAACGAGGACCAGAAGGAGAGGGAGGAGAAACTGGAGATCTTCATCCCCAATGGTCCGCGTCTCGGCAACAAGGTGATCGAAGCGCATGACCTTGCCAAGGCATACGACGACCGCGTACTCTTCAACGACCTCAACTTCATGCTGCCTCCCAACGGCATCGTAGGCGTGATCGGTCCCAACGGTGCGGGCAAGACCACTCTCTTCCGCCTCATCATGGGATTGGAGAAGCAGGATAAAGGTGAGTTTGAAGTCGGAGAGACAGTTAAGATCGCCTACGTCGACCAGAACCACAAGGATCTCTCCCCCGACAAGACCGTATATGAGGTGATATCTCAGGGTGTGGAGTCATTCCGCATGGGTGGACGCGACATGAACGCACGCGCATATCTCTCTAAATTCAACTTCACCGGTGCCGACCAGGAGAAAAAGATCGGTGTGCTGTCGGGCGGCGAGCGCAACCGACTGCATCTCGCCATGGCACTGAAAGAGGAAGGGAATGTGCTTCTTCTCGACGAGCCTACCAACGACATTGACGTCAACACTCTCCGTGCACTCGAGGAGGGTCTGGAGAACTTCGCCGGATGTGCCGTGGTAGTGAGCCACGACCGTTGGTTCCTCGACCGTATCGCCACCCATATCCTCGCTTTCGAGGGCGACAGCAAAGTGACCTTCTACGAAGGCTCCTACTCCGACTATGAGGAGTTTAAGAAGAAACGTGACGGCAACGACACTCCCCACCGTATCCGTTACCGCAAGCTGATGTGATTCCATCCACAATCATAACACACCCCTCCTCCATAACGGCAGCACCCACGTTCAGGACTTATCCTGACGTGGGTGCCGCTATTTTTCGCCGGTAGCGTTTCCTCGTTAGCATTTTCTGTCAGCTGAAAGCGTATCAGATGTCAAGCTGGCTTGATAGCGTCAGCTTCTTTGTGGGATTCACGCCTCTGATTTTCGACAAAAGGGGCATCAGATCGGTATAGACATGCGCAAGAACCACGAAATTCAGCTCCGTGACGTTCCTGTCGTAGTCATACTCCACAAAAAACGTGGAGAGATGCACATCCGCCTCATTAAACACCCTCTTATAGTCGTCGATATTCTCAAGGACGCCCTCCACTGTCAGACCGATCACTTTCGACTCCTGACCCATCTTCTTCCTCTTCTCATACTGCTCGAAGGAGACAAGCGTCATAAGAATCAGCAACGTTGCGCCGATCGAGCACATATACATGCCTATGCCGACTGCCATGCCGATGATGGCGGTCATCCATATCCCGGCTGCCGTGGTCAAACCCTTCACAGCTCCTTTCATGTGGATCATCGCACCGCCACCGATAAAACCGATACCCGTGATCACCTGTGCGGCGATTCGTCCCGGGTCTCCGTTCTTCAGACCGAGATACACCTGCGGAACGTAGATCGACAGCAGCATCGCCAGGCAGGCACCCATAGAGATGAGTGCAAACGTGCGGATACCCGCCACCTGACCCTTGCGTTTACGCTCCGCACCGACAACCATACCGAGAATCATACTCAGCAACAGACGAAACATGCTGCTGACCATATTCACCTCGAGCGAATTGATGTCGGCATATACCTCGGTAAGAAAATTTATGACACACTCCACCATTTTCAAGCCTCCATTTATAAGCTACCGTATTTTTACGCTACAGTTTCCAAGCCGCCTTATTTATCTGACAGGATTTATCAGACAAGCTTTATCCATTCATCACGGTCGCCGGGGAGAAGGTCCACCACCGGAATCTCGATCATAGTGTAGCAACCGGGCTGAAGACGCATTGACGCTCTCGCAACGCACACGAGCACCTGACCCGTAAGCGCAGGATTATTGATCTTCATGTCAAACTCAAAGAGCTGGTTCTGCGTCTTGCCGCTTACGCCCTTGCGCACGAGATTCACACCATGACCCATATCCTTAAGGGCATCCACGCTCTCCACCTGCATCACATGGGTTTCGTCCGATGCGAAATAGGGGTCGGTCTTGATGGCGTGTGCCACCTTCTCAAACTCATAGCCCGGCATCAGTTCGATGTAGACCATACGGCGATGTATGCCTGTGCCGACGGGGATAGTCATCGATAGAGCAGCCTTCACTCCCTCCACAGCCTTGACAGCCACGGTGTGTCCCATGCTCATGCCCGGACCGAAGTTGGTGTAGGTGATACCCTTGGGAGCCACTGCCTCAAGAAGCGCACGCACAACAGAGTCGCTTCCCGGATCCCAGCCTGCCGAAATGACGCTCACCTTGCCATGCTCACGCGCCACCTCACCGAGACTCTTGCGGAGAGCCGGTATCTGACCATGAATGTCGAAGCTGTCGACAGTGTTGATACCCTTGGCAAGGATCTCCTTGGCAAATTCCTCCACCTTTCTTGTCGGGGTGGCAAGGATAGCCACGTCTACGTCGGTCAGCTCATCGATTGAGCCTACCACCGGTATCTCTGCCGGAATATCCTCACGCTTCGATGCGTCGCGACGCACCACGCCTGCAATCTCAAAATCTGGAGCCACCTCAAGCGCCTCGATAGTAAATCTCCCGATATTGCCGTATCCTACCACGGCTGCACGAATTTTCTTCATACTGAATCTAAAAAGAGTAATTATTATGTTTTTATTTAAACGCGCATCGTCTCTGCCACAACGCAATGCCACAACGCGACGCGTCGGAATCACGGGCAAAAAATATTTAAGACGTATGCACGCATAATTAATACCGCAAATTTACAAAGATTATCACAAAAATTCACTAATTTTGCAGACGATTTTTCATCCCCAGCTAATGGGGCACTTCAAACTATAATTAAATTTCGGATTTTTAACATTATGGATTGGTTTATCGAACTGCTCCGGCCGGGAAACATGTCGCTCGCCAGCACGGTTCTGCTCTACTCCTTCGTGATATTCGCCGGAATTTTCCTTGGAAAAGTGAAGATTCTCGGGGTGTCGCTTGGAGTGACGTTCGTGCTCTTTGTCGGCATTCTGCTCGGCCACTTCGGTTATGCCGTGGAGGGGAACACTCTCCACTTCCTGAGAGAATTCGGTCTTATCCTGTTTATCTTCTCGATAGGTATGCAGGTGGGTCCCGGCTTTTTCTCTTCGTTTAAAGAGGGTGGCATACGCATGAACATGCTTGCCGTGACCGGCATCGCTCTCAACGTCGTCATCATGCTCTCCATCTACTATCTTCAGGGTGGAGCCGACGGTGCAACATCAATCACCGACATGATCGGCGTGATGTGTGGCGCAATCACCAACACCCCTGCGCTCGGTGCCGCCCAGCAGACCGTGCTCCAGGTCAACTCCTCCGCCTACGACGTCAGCCAGCAGATGTCAATGGGATATGCCGCAGCATATCCGCTTGGCGTAGTCGGTATCATCCTGACCATGATTCTTATCAAGGTGATATTCAAGGTGAATATCGACGATGAGATCAAAGAGGTAGACGATGAGAAGAAAGATTCAACTCAGGCTCCCGCAATCCTCACCTACAAAGTGACCAACGAACTCGTGTCGGGTCTCTCCATGGTGAAACTCCACACCCTCATCACTTGCGACTACACCTGCTCCCGTATCCTCAAACCGGACGGCAAGGTGGTGATACCTACTGCACAGGACACCATTGAGATCGGCGATCTCTGCCTGATAGTCTGTGCAAAGCAGGATGAGGAGATCTTCTCCCGCTTCATCGGTCAGAAAGTGGAGATGACTTGGCCCATGGACAAGGGTCCGGTAGTTTCGCGCAGGATCGTAGTCACACAGCCCAACTACAACGGTGTGAAACTCGGTGCGCTCCATCTTCATGAGACATACGAGCTCAACGTGACCCGCGTGAACCGTGCCGGAATGGATCTTCTCGCAAGCCCCAACCTCCGCCTTCAGATCGGCGACCGCGTGACTGTAGTGGGTAAACTCGACGATATCGAGCACCTCGCACGTAAGCTCGGCAACTCCATGAAACGTCTCAACGAGCCGAACCTCATCACAATGTTCATAGGCATATTCCTCGGTATCATCCTCGGAAGCCTCCCCATCCAGTTCCCCGGCATGTCAGTGCCGATGAAACTCGGTCTTGCCGGCGGTCCGCTCGTAGTGGCTATCCTCATCGGTGCCTACGGACATAAGTTCCACCTCGTCACCTATACCAACTCCGCCGCCAATCTCCTCCTCCGCGAGATAGGCATCTGCCTCTTCCTCGCCTCGGTGGGTATCGCCGCCGGAAAAGACTTCGCGGCAACGGTGTTCAACTTCAAGGGCGCAATGTGGGTGGCATACGGATTCCTCATCACTGTGATTCCATTGATAGTGGTTGGCTGCATCGCACGTGGCAAGTTCAAGATGAACTACCTATCCATACTCGGTATGATGAGTGGCAGCTACACCGATCCCCCGGCACTCGCCTACGCCAACAAGGTTGCCAACAACGACGCTCCCGCCGTGGCTTACTCCACGGTCTATCCGCTCACGATGTTCATGCGTGTGATTGTGGCGCAAGTGATAGTGCTCTGCTTCCTGTAGCAGCATTGCTCTGAAGAAATAAAGAGATAATAAAGGCGCGGTTCTCTCCCAGGCCGCGCCTTAATTTTGGAATAGAAATGGAAGAGACAGTTTCTTTTATTCTCGAAGTGATCGGCACGGTAGCATGCGCGATAAGCGGCATCCGACTGGCTGCCACAAAGAAATTTGACTGGTTCGGCGCATACACCGTCGGACTCGTCACAGCTATCGGAGGCGGCACGCTCCGCGACCTCCTGCTCGACATACCGGTGTTCTGGATGCAGACATGGTGGTATCTCGGCGTCACTGCCCTCTCGCTCGCCACAGTGATCATTTTCCGGAGCATACTCGTAAGCAAAGACAAGATCCTATTCATATTTGACAGCATCGGACTCGCCCTCTTCTGCGTCATCGGCATCACCAAGACGCTTGCAATCGACTATCCCATGTGGGTGGCGGTAATAATGGGCATAATCACCGGTGCATTCGGAGGCGTCATCCGCGACATACTCATCAACGAGGAGCCACTCGTATTCCGTAAGGATATCTATGCCACGGCGTGCCTTGCCGGATCGCTCGTCTACTGGCTACTCCGCAACACGGGCTGTTCCGTAATGGTGCAACAGCTCGCATGCGCCGCCGTCATAATCGTGATACGCGTGCTCACCCTCCGCTACAACCTCTCCCTACCCGTACTCACAGGCGCAGACCGCACCAAGAAATGACTTCAATCTGAAGTTTCGACCCCGATGTTTGCACGTGTGAAAGATTTTTTGTAATTTTGCACGCCAATTTGACGGGATCGCGACCTGTCAAGCCAATTAAAACAATACTTAAACTGCAGAAAAATTAGTATGAAAACTAAAATTCATCCCGAAAACTACCGTGAGGTTGTTTTCAAAGACATGTCGAACGAAGAGACATTCATCACTCGTTCTACAGTAGCCACTCGTGAGACCATCGAAATCGATGGCAAGGAGTATCCTCTCGTAAAACTTGAGATCACCTCCGCATCTCACCCCTTCTTCACCGGCAAACAGAAACTCGTCGACACCGCTGGTCGCGTAGACAAGTTCCGCAGCCGCTACGGCAACCGCATGAAGAAATAATTTCGGCACTACACAACACCACGAAGCTGCGCCCCATGACGATGGAGCGCAGCTTCTCTTTTACCCCTCCCCCCTTCCCGCAGTACATTCAACCGCAAAGCACACAGAGACCGCAGAGAAAAATTAATCCAATGATTTTGTTTTATAGATACAAAGCGTTATCTTTGCTCAATAAAAGGTCAATAACTATGGATCAGAAAATAATATCAAAATTACGGGATTATTTCTCCAATCAACCTGTACAGAAAGCATGGGTGTTCGGATCGTTTTCTCGCGAAGAGGCAACACCGGAAAGCGATATCGATATTCTTGTGAGCTTTGACGATACCGTAGGTCTTTTTAAATACGCCTCTATGGTGTCTGATCTTGAGGAGCTATTGCATAAGGCAGTAGATCTCGTCTCTGACACATCCTTACTCCCTTGGGTTGCCCCGACTGTCAATAACGATAAAATCCTTATCTATGAGAGAGAAACCGCGTGACAAAGGACGTCTATTGCACCCGATATTAAGAAAACAGATTAAAGAATATCTCAACAACTTTCAATAATTTCTCCATGTTTAAGCAGCTGATTCACAAATTATAATTGAATTTCGGAATAAAAAAAAGCACGAGTTCAAACCTCAAACCGCATTTTTTAGCCTTCTGAGGTTTGAACGCGTGCTTTTTTCACTTACATTTAATCGACTCATTTCAATACAAATCACTATATTGCAATACCTTATAGCATAAAACTTAATCCAAACCACTTTCCATAGCCCTTTCTTTTATTTTTTTGAAATAAATTTCTCGTTCCCCACGGTACATTCAACCGCCAAGCACACAAAGACCACAGAGATAATTCAAAAAGCTCCACATTCCCTGCCCTCTCCGTAGTGTATTCAACCACCAAGCACACAGAGGGCACAGAGAAAAATAAATCCGCCATTATAAATTTATATTTTTTAACAAATCGTGAACCAGGTTGAACCAAATTATATAAATATTTATAAAAAATCTTTATATAAATTTGCGGATAGTTTAAGACAACAAGCTTACGCTATATTGTTTTCAACGTATTTTAATTATTAACCAACATCAATAAATAATTTTTTGATATGGCAAAAGATGAATTTGATAAACTTGATAAATTTATTAAGGATCAATGCGGTAATAATCTCGCAAAAGATATTGCTAAAACCACGGGAAAAATACTCTTAGGAACTATCATGACTGTACTTGGAAGTAAAATGTTGAAATAATAACAAAATATTTAAGATTATGAATTGTCCTGAATGTAGAAGTTCTGATATAGAACGTATCGGTCTATATGATTACAAGTGTAATTCATGTGGAGACGTATTTGATGCTTCTGAAGCATCTGGATACGATGATAATGATTACCCTGAAGATTGGGGAAACGATGACTAAAAGAGAGTATTCCATGTTTAACTCCAAAACATCTTAAAAATACATATTATTATGGCTAAAAATAAAATTGAAAAATTTGTAGAGAATCAATGTCGAACTAATACAGCAAAAGAGGCTACTAAAATATTTGCCAAAGCATTTCTCGGCACAACATTGACCGTAATTGGAGGTCTTCTAATGAAGGATAACAAATAATTTATTAGGATCTCTACGATATTATTTTATTTCAAAAGAGTAATGAGAAATACTTGTCTCCACTCTTTTGAAATAAAATAATAGATAGGAATCTAATATCGCTCAGGGAATAAAACCATTACACAACATCAGATTTAATGGATATATACATTTGAAACAACAAAGTACTAATTCTAAAATTAAAATGGTTATGGAATATTTTATTGATCCTCAAAAGAAATATGTTATTCCTGATGACCTTTCCATTGTTAGGTTTGAAAATAAGTTATTGGTCATTTCTCCCAACACGGCTAATTGGATGGTCTTTCCTTCTGAATTACATATTGATATCCTTAAAGCATTCCAGCAAGAGAAATCAATAGAGGAAACATTATCACATTACATCGGAGATGAAGATGCCGTACAAGAGGTTGTTACTCAATTAGAAGCCAAAAGATTTTGTACAAAACACGTAATAAGTGCAACCGAAGGAATCCGTACATTACATCTATACTTGACCAATAAGTGTAATTTGACTTGTCCTCATTGCTATATGTTCGCGGGAAAGGCAATGGATAATGAATTATCCACTCAGGAAATTTTTAAACTTATAGAAGATTATGCATCAATTGGCGGTAACCAGATAACTCTCTCCGGAGGAGAACCTTGTATGCATAAAGATATAAACGATATAATCAAATTTGCGTATGACCATAATTTAAAAGTACGCATACTTTCTAATGGCACTTTAATGACGGATAAATGGATTGAAGATTATTCAAAATACATTGATTCCATACAAATTAGCGTTGATGGATTCTCTGAAGAAACGAATTCTGCAATAAGAGGACGTGGCAACTTTGAAAAATCGCTACATGCTATTGATCAATTTGTATTACATGGTGTAAATACATCTGTAGCAGTTACGCCATCATTTAACTTATTGAAAAATAACATTAATCAATATGCCAATTTTGCGATAAGTTTAAAATCAAAGTATACTGGCAAAACAAATTTCTTAGTAAAATTCTCTGAAGGACTTCTTGAGGGAAGAGATGTTTGCCCCTCTAAATCACTGAATGATGAATATTACAATTTGATGATGCTCTTAAATAAAAAACTGCATGGAGACCATTATGAATTGTTATCATTTATCCGAGCATATAGCAATGATGTAATTATGGACAATTGTATGTTTGGTGTTTTCTCTGTAACATCTAATGGGGATGTATATTTTTGCGCAAGAATTACCGGATTACAAGCATGTGGCAATATAAAGACAACTCCCTTTGATGAAATCGTGCAATTATCAAAAGAAGCAGAAAAAGCTACATGTATTGACAATTTGAAGCCATGTAAGGAATGTAACCTTAAATATATTTGCGGAGGAGGATGTCGCATAGATGAATGGCCCTCTTTAGTCAATCGAACTTCATTCGCAGACATTAATTATGATACAATAGAACCAAGGAGTTGCAATCAGAACTATAAAAATAAATTTTATAAATTAATGATTGATAAGTAAATGTTTAGTTTGAATTTAAACTATAGGTTTGTTTTTGAGTCTATATATGTGAAATCTAAACACACATATACAGACTATGAGACACGCAGATATAATAAAACTTTCAGACACAGAGAAGATTGCATTGGAACAGGGTCAGAAGTTTGGGAAGTTACCCAGATTCAGGCGTCGTTGCCATGGAATTTTGTTGAAATCGGCTGGCAAGACAAACAAGGAAATAGCAGAAATCCTCGGTTGTTCCCATGTCTCCGTATACCTGTGGCAACAGGCATACAAGGATGGGGGCATCAAGGCCCTGGAAGTAAAAAGCGTCCAGAGACACAAACCGATTCTCAACAAAGAGGAACACGAGAAGGCAGTTCGCAAGGCAGTTTCGGAAAACCGGGAAAGCCTGAAATCTGCCAAGGCGGCTTTCGAAAAGGAAACCGGCATTTCGGTATCCCGATCCACGCTGAGACGTTTTTTAGAACTCTTGGCGCAGGATATAAGCGTATAAGACTTACGCCCAAGGGAGAACCCTCGCCGCAGATCCTCGAATCGGCAGTAGAGAGACTGCAAGAACTTGACAGACTTGAAATTAGTGGACATATAGACCTCGTCTTCGGAGATGAGTCTCATGTCTGCACGAGTGGTTATGTACCTTATGGATGGCAATTTCCAGATGAGAAAGTATCCATAAGGGTCGAGAAATGCGGAAGGCTCAACATCTTCGGTATGATAAGCCGTAACAACAAGTATCATGGATTTACCAGCACCGAGAGCATCAACAGCGACAGATTCATAGAATATATGGATGAATACACTCTGACTCTCAAGAAACTTACTGTGCTTGTACTTGACAACGCATCCATTCATAAGAGCAAAAAAGTCAAAGAACGCGTGGAAGACTGGAAGAAGAGAGGACTCTACATTTTCTATCTCCCGCCATATTCCCCACATCTGAATTTGGCCGAAACCCTTTGGCGTATTCTCAAAGGGAAATGGATTAAGCCCGAACACTATATCTCCAAAGATACACTGTTTAATGCCGTCCAAAATATTTTGGGAGGTATTGGAAGTGAGTACAAGGTTAGATATTCTCATGCGGCTTGAATTAATTTAAATTTAATCTGAAAGCTTACTTAGTAATCCATATTTCTATTGTCCATTATAGCATATTCAGATTAAATGGAGTCGTCTGAATTTTAGTTAAATCAGGCTCCAATTATTACTAAAAATAGGATTATATGAAAATTGACTTTGAAATTCCAATATTGGAAGACCTTGACTCTGTATTTAGCGCAGGATGTTGGGCTCACTGCTGTGCCGTACATGTTGGTTGGGGGCAAGATGAGTTCTAAATCAATAACCCATGGATTTAGATCCCCGATTATTACATATTCAGATTAAATGGAGTCGTCTGAATTTTAGTTAAATTAGGCTCCTATTTCTAATAAAATCCATAAAATATGAAAATTAAATTTGAAATTCCTGTTTTGAGAGATCTAGATGCAGCATTTAGTCAAGGATGTTGGAATCATTGCTGCGTAGTCCATATTGGTTATGGACAAGATGAGTACTAAATCTATAACCAAGGATTTAGATTCTCAGTATATTATCTTAATATTGAGTCTATCATAAAATTTAGATTATGGAGAAAAAATTATACCACTGGTTAACTCTTCAAACCAACGGTGTTTTTGATGGTCTTAAAGTAAAAACTGCTGCTGCCGAAGAAAAAAATATGATAGGAAGCATTCGTTTTGAAGCAGAAAATATAGCGGAAGCTAAACATCTTATGTATCTCTTACAAGCCTGCATTAAGGCAAACTATCCTAAGGCAGTTACTGAGAACTGGTATCCAGATTTACCAAAAAAATACCAAAACATGATTGAAGATCTGAAATACAGTAAGCATTAACTTGAAGTACAGACTGAAGATACAACATACAATAACATCGACTACAACCATAATAAGTTATTGTCGATGTTATTGTATGTGGCAACTGCAAGATCTACTTCAGTTAATGCTTACCACCTACTGGGAGCTCAAAGGGAAAATATAAATTTCTGTGCGCTCCGTATGCTCCGCGGTTAAATCACACCGTTGTCTATGAGGGATATAGATTTCTGTGTCGTCAATGGTTGAATCATCTCAGGGTAAGATGGTATTTTATGGGAAGTTATGCGTGGTAAAATGTTGCATACCTCACGAATAAACGTTAACTTTGGGCAATATATAAATATCATAACGAATCAATAGACTTGAAACCGACTAAGAATCATATATTTTGTCCAGATTGCAATCGAGCCAAGATGAGTTTTCCATCAAAAGAGAAAGCTCTCGCTTTTATACGCTATAATGGTCAAGATGTGGTGAAAAGCGGGGGTAAGAAGCTGACCCGAACATATTACTGCGCTGCATGTGCTGCATGGCATCTGACAAGTTCCCACAAAAAGGCTTATACCAGTAAATTCCAAAAGTCGCTCTATCAGAATACAAATCAAGGTAATAATCAAGTCAAGGCATCAAACGACGGTATTGACAAAAAAACTGTCACGGAAAAGAACTGGACTCGCGATGATTACATGAGATGTTTCAAATCGGGACTCCGTAGAATCAAACTTACATATTTCCCTTCACGGGAGGAAGCTTTCAATGCTTTCACCGAAGCATTCAATCGTTATAAGAAAGCTTCTGAAAAGGGATTGTTCGAACCGAACTATATGAGTAATGTATTACGGAGATTCAAGACGATTGCACGGGATTATGGGTTTTATAACGAGATAGAAAAATGGGAGAAAAATATCTCACAAGAGAATAGTAATTTTGACGGTTAAGTTACGTTAGAATTATAAATATAAATTTGATTGATATGAAAATAGCGATTTCTTATCCGGAAGTGGAGCAGCAGATTTTGAAGGCTGCGAAGGCTCCTGTGAAACTGTCTTTCGTCGACAGGGACTCTGTCAATGTCGCGTATGGCAAGAAGATTCTTCTGATGACTATCTCCGTGAAACTCACTGTGGTGAGGATTCAGGGGAATGACATCTTTTTCAAATATGATGGTGGTGCACCCCTTGATATGGTGATTTCCGGCATTACTCAGTATCTGACGAAATCCAAACTGGGTGAGATTATCGAACCGAAGGAGAACCACACGATATTGGTGCATCTTCAGAATATCCCACAATTGAAGAAGGCTCTTGAAATTCTCTCCCCCAAGGCAATCAATTTCACCAATGATGGCATAGCCCTCACCCTTGCCTTCAACGATTGACCCACCCTCCCTGGTCTACAATCACTTCTTATGTATCTCATCAACCTGCAGCGGGATATAGAAGTCAGAAGATCAGGAGGCACCATGCTCCCCATGCTCCATTTAAACCATCAATCTCACGGAGAACGCAGAGTTTTCTTTCTTTTCTTTGATTACTTAATGATCCTTTATCCTTTCTTCGGGAATAAAAAATAAAACCGGTGCCTAAATTTGCATGTGTTGAGTTTTTAAACTACCTTTGCAGACGAAGCAGGGGTGCCCCTTCAGGAGCTGAGATCATACCCTGTGAACCTGATGCGGATAATGCCGATGAAGGGAGCTTCCCATGGAATTAGAATCCTCTATCATTCGGTGCGGTCCACAGATCGGACCGTTTTTTATTTATACGTGTCACTGTAACACTCATACTCCGACAATTAAATAACAATCAACATAATGAACATAGAAAATATCAATGTCTCGGTCTATCCTAACTCAACCAAGATATACGTGAATGGGAAACTGTTTCCAATAAAAGTGGCGATGAGAGAGATACACCAATATCCCACGGTCACTATTGAAAACGGCAAACGAGTGGAATATCCTAACGAGCCGGTGACAGTGTACGACACAAGTGGTCCGTATACCGACCCTGACATCAAGATTGACATCAATAAGGGTCTTCCCCGCAAGCGAGAGAGTTGGATTGCTGACAGAGACGACACAGAGGTGCAGCCCGACATATCAAGCGAATACGGCAAGGCACGACGTGACGACAAGTCTCTCGATGCCATACGTTTCCCGATGACCCACAAACCCCGCAAGGCAAAGGAGGGTCGGCGTGTCACCCAGATGCACTATGCCCGCAAGGGGATGATCACCCCGGAGATGGAATACGTGGCGATCCGCGAGAATCTCGATAATGAGAAGAGAGGCATAAAGACCTACATCACTCCCGAGTTCGTGCGCGACGAGGTGGCTGCCGGGCGCGCCATCATTGCCGCCAATATCAACCATCCGGAAGCTGAGCCTATGATCATCGGACCGGCTTTCTCAGTAAAACTCAACACCAATATCGGCAACTCAGCACTCTCCTCGGGCATTGAGGAGGAGGTGGCAAAGGCGGTATGGAGCTGCTATTGGGGTGGCGACACGCTGATGGATCTGTCTACGGGCAACAACATACACGAGACCCGCGAATGGATCATCCGCAACTGTCCGGTACCGGTTGGCACGGTGCCTATATATCAGGCTCTTGAGAAAGTCAACGGAAAAGTGAGCGACCTCACATGGGAGATCTACCGCGACACACTCATCGAACAATGTGAGCAGGGTGTGGACTATTTCACTATCCATGCCGGTGTGCTCCGCGAGCATGCCCTACTCGTGGGCAAACGTCTGACAGGATGTGTGTCGCGTGGAGGCTCCATCATGACGCAATGGTGTGTGGAGCATGATCAGGAAAGCTTCCTCTACACTCATTTTGATGAGATATGCGAGATTCTCAACAAATATGATGTGGCTGTCTCGCTCGGCGACGGGATGCGTCCCGGCTCGACACACGATGCCAACGACCGCGCGCAATTTCTTGAACTTGAAGTGCTCGGCGAGCTTACACGCAAGGCGTGGCAACACGATGTGCAGGTAATTATCGAGGGTCCGGGACACGTGCCCATGAACAAGATACGCGAGAATATGGATAAGCAGGTCAAGACATGCGACGGCGCGCCGTTCTATACTCTCGGTCCGCTCACCACCGATATAGCACCCGCCTACGACCATATCACGTCGGCAATCGGAGCGGCAATAATCTCAAGTCTCGGAACCGCCATGATATGCTACGTCACCCCTAAGGAACATCTCTCCCTACCCGACCTGAACGATGTGCGCGATGGGGTAATAGCCTATAAGATTGCCGCCCATGCCGCGGACCTCTGCAAGGGATTTCCGGGTGCCAACGTAAGGGACGACGCCCTCAGCAAGGCGCGCTATGAATTCAGATGGAAAGACCAGTTCAATCTGTCACTTGACCCTGAAAAAGCCAAACGCTACTATCTTGAGTCAAGACGCAACGCCCCTGATGCTGACGACAGGTTCTGCACGATGTGCGGACCAAATTTCTGCGCCATGAGGATTTCCCAAGATATCGCCGGTTCATGCTCAGAATCCTGACGAGATATGAATTCCCCGTTCCACTACTCTCCGAGTCCGGATCTGCTCCGTGCCTATAGCGAGATGCTTCAATGGGACATCATGCGCCATCCCCCCTTCCGCGATGAAATCGAGAAGGGGAAGATGTTTGGTATTTTATTGGTGAAGGATGCTGACGGAGTGGTATCCTCCCTTGCTGCATTCTCCGGACAGATTGCCGATTCTTTCCATTGGCAGGGATTTGTGCCGCCTATATTCGATTATCTTGATGAGGATGGTTATTTCAAGGTGCATGAAAGGGAGATCTCTGCTCTCAATCGCGTCATATCCGAAATAGAGAACCATGAATATGCATCTCTCCTACGCGAATATGAGACTTTGAAAGCGGAGACCGATAATGCTATTGAGGTTGCACGCCGACGTATGGCGGAGGCTAAGACCATACGCGATGCACGCCGCAAGGAGGGCGTATCTCAGGAGGAAGAGACTCTGCTGATACGTGAGAGCCAGTATCTTAAAGCTGAACTGCATCGTTGCAAACTCGCAGCACGTCAGCAACTTGCCCCCATACTGGAGCGTATTGACGAATGTAAGGCGCGTATCTCCGGATTGAAAGAGAAACGACGACGAATGTCGGAGAATCTGCAGCGCTGGCTATTCTCCAATTTCCGTATGCTTAACGCAGAGGGTGAATCAAAAGACCTCAACACTATCTTTGTAGAGTATAACGGCATAGTGCCACCCTCCGGAAGTGGCGAATGCTGCGCACCGAAGTTGCTGCAATATGCCTATCTTCATGATCTGCAACCTCTGGAAATCGCTGAGTTCTGGCATGGGGAATCTCCAAGGGGGGAAGTGCGCTATCATGGAGCGCACTATCCGGCTTGCCATAGCAAGTGCCTGCCTATACTCGGATGGATGATGCGCGGGCTTGACGTGGATCAATCACCCTCCTCATCCCTCCCCGGCGAACTGATGCCGGAAATTATATATGAGAACGAGAGATTTTGCGTGGTCAACAAACCTTCCGGACTCCTCTCCGTACCCGGTAAAAGCGACGCGCCATCTGTGGTAAGCCTATTGCGTAAGCATTATGGGCGCGACGTATTTCCGGCACACCGACTCGACCGCGACACTTCCGGACTGTTGCTACTCGCTTTTGACGTGAGGACGCAGAGCCGGTTTCATCGTATGTTTGAAATGCGGTTGGTGAAGAAGACGTATATAGCTGTGCTTGACGGCGATATATCCGTCACCTCTCACCCACTTGAAGGAAGAATCTCACTACCGTTGGCTCCCGACCTTAACGACCGCCCCCGACAGATGGTGGACATATACATGACCAATGGCGGCAAGGATGCGCTGACGGATTATCGCGTGGTGCAGGTCAAGGACGGACTTACCCATATTGAATTTCATCCTCTTACAGGACGCACTCATCAGTTGCGACTGCACGCTGCCTCCCCTCTCGGACTCGGTATGCCGATAGTTGGCGACAAACTATACTATCGTAATAACCGCACCCCCTGCTCCCGTATGCTGCTGCACGCATCGGCTATAAGTTTCTCCTTCAATGGCACACCCTACTCCTTCACGTCTAATCCCGATTTTCCTAAGAAATAAGAATGGAACTAATTGCAATATCTATCCTTATCCTATTCATCACTATAGCCTGCATACGCCTGTGGAGATATATTGACGACAGGCGGCTGCTCCGTAGTGTAACGTCCCCAAAACGTGGGGAATGGTCGGAAAGGAAGACTGTCCTCACGTTGCTTAGAATGGGAATCAACCCAAAAGCTATCTTTCATGACTGCTATATCCGGCGGAGATCCGGCACATATACGCAGGTTGACTTGGTGGTGGCTACGAAATGCGGACTGATAGCCTTTGAGATAAAGGATTACAGCGGCTGGATTTTCGGTGATGTCTGGCAGAGATACTGGACAAAGGTGCTCGCTCACGGACATGAGAAATACCGTTTCTATAATCCGCTGATGCAGAACAAGGGGCATATCATGGCTTTGAGAGAGAATCTGCCGCATAATCCTCATATACCGATTTATTCGGTGGTGGTGTTCTATGGCGATTGTAAACTGAAGAATATCAAGACAGATTCGGACTATGAGTTTGTGATATATCCTAACAGAATCAAACGCACCGTATCACGCATACTCTCCCGACAAGAGGCTAATTTCGGCGACAAGCATGAGATAATGTCTGTGCTTCGTCAAGCTGTAAAGAATGGCACAGATAAGGATATTGTAGCCGCACAAGTTGAAACAGCCGAGCGTGCTGCCCGTCGCGATTCCCACCGGTCATTCCTCCGTTTCCTCAATCCTTTCAATCTTTTCCGTTGCTTCAGAAGATGGTGATAAACAAGTCACATGTCAGATTTATGAAATTAATTATCTGCTGCAAATGCTTGAATTAAAATATTTATGACTATCTTTGCAAGAAAGTAGTCGCACAAACCGCTTTAATAAAACTAAAAAGATTAGAGAAATGTCACGGCAATTATATCCAATCGGTCTGCAATCTTTCTCGAAGATACGCGAGGGAGGTTACGTATATGTCGATAAGACAGAATACATCCATAGTCTGATCTCAACCGGGCAGTACATCTTCCTCAGCCGTCCGCGACGTTTCGGAAAATCATTGCTGATCTCCACGATAGAAGCCTATTTCAATGGGCGAAAGGAACTTTTCGACGGTTTGGCTATTGCTGACTATACCTCTGATTGGGAACCACATCCCGTATTTCATTTGGACTTTTCCGGAAACAATTTTGAATCGCCGGATAGTCTGAAAAAACATTTTAACACCATACTTTCCGGTTGGGAAAAGAAATACAATATATCAATCATTGAGAAGGATTTATACGGTCTTCGATTCGGACAAATTATAGAAGAGGCTCATCGTCAGACAGGACAGCCTGTAGTGATATTGATTGATGAATATGATAAACCTCTCCTTGAAACTGTTGGAAATAAATCTTTACAAGAGGAATATCGTAATGATCTTCGTTCCATATATAGTAACTTAAAAAAACAGGATACACATATCCGGTTTGCCATGCTGACCGGGGTCACAAAATTCGGGCATCTCAGTATATTCAGCGACCTGAATAATCTCGTAGATATATCAATGGATGAGGAATATAGCGGCATCTGTGGTATAACTGAGGACGAGCTACACGAATATTTTCATGAAGGGGTTGCGTCTCTTGCTGAAAAAAGGGATCTTACAGTGGATGAGGCATTCGCGAAACTACGTGAGAATTATGACGGCTATAATTTCTCACCTGAAGATGCACTTGACGTCTACAATCCTTTCAGTCTGCTGAATGCCCTTCAGAAAAGAAAGATCAGCGACTATTGGTTTCAGACCGGAACCCCTACATTTCTTGTGAAGATGATCAAGACACATCAAATCTCACCGCAACGTCTTGAAAATTATAGTATTTTCCAGTCTGATGTCATGAACGTGTCGTTCGACATGAAATCAAGTCTGCTTCCCGTGCTCTATCAAGCCGGCTACCTCACAATAAAAGCATCAGAACCGGAAATCGGACTGCTCCAACTCGGATTCCCCAATAAAGAGGTAGAAAGAGGTTTTCTCAACCAATTATGGAATGTATATATACCTGATGCTGGTTATGATTCAGAGTTCAGTATACAGAAATTTTATAATGATGTAATATCCGGTGATGCTGAAGGATTCATGAAGCGGCTGCAAAGTCTGTTTGCCGACTTCAATCAGGATGGTTTCAATATGCTTAGGCTTGAACAGCATTATCAGGACATCACATTTACAATCATGAAACTGCTCGGTTTTATGACACAAGTGGAGTATAAGACCTCTTCCGGTCGTATCGACATGATTGCAAAGACTTCAAAGTATATCTATATCTTTGAATTTAAGATTGATAAATCGGCATTAGAAGCTATCCGTCAAATTAATTCGCACGATTATATGATCCCATTCCAAGCTGATGACAATCGGGCAATCATAAAAATCGGAGCCAATTTTTCAAGCACAATCCGATCTCTTGACTCCTGGCTAATCGAAACAGACAAATAATGTGATTAAGCTATTTTAGTTTCTATCACAGAAACATTTTTGCGTTTTTGTTTCTATCACAGAAACATTTTTACGATTTCATAGCTTATCCGTCTATCCCGCAAACCAGGAACACCTTTCCTAAATTATTTCATAGATATCGGTACGACCTTCTATTCTCAGGCGGACCGCCGGGACGGATAACGGCAATGTAGTATAGGGAGTTTCCAATTTATGACGGGATAACTCCTTACCATTCTTATCAAATTGCACCACGCTTACCTCTCCTGTCGGCTCTCCCGTAAGTATGGTCACTACCGAAGCACCCTCCTTACGGTCAAACTCAAGAGCATCCTCCAAATGATAGACCGTTTCCGGCGTACCGTCAAAAGCAAACTGATAAGCCGGAATAGTATCAATACTGTCTGACGCACTATATTGCTTCGGATAAACGCCCGATACCTTCTTATAGAACTCTGCCATCATACCATACATGGCATCCTCATAGAATGGCTGCAACTTCATCGTGCCTGACCTATGGGCATCATACGCCTTGCGCTCATCATCACTCATAAGGTTTGCAACGTATGCCTTCCAGAATTCGTGGTCATCACCCTTCTCATATATCTTGATAAGATCCAGCGTGCGGTTGCCGCGTTTGCCGAGCTTACCAAATTCCTCAAGCCAGGGAGCCAACTCCTCAAGCAGTCCCTTATTGGAAATCGACTGCATCTTCTGCGGCACCACCTCTATTCTACTGAACTCATCGCGCAATGCCTCAAACTGCTCCGGTGTGTAATTGTCAAATGCAAAGGTAGTGGTCTCCCACGATTCATCACGACGATATCCCTTCTGTGTGTCAGTGGAATGTATTGCGAAAAGACGATAGGCTTCCGGTGCCTCAGGAACAATATTCACGATACCCCTCTCCCAATTATCAATCGGATTATATCCGGCTACATTCCACGTGTAGTCTGCCACTCCATACAGTGCAAGTTTGCTTGCCTCGCCGTGCTCCATCGGATTGCTTACTATACCAGCCACATTCTCTTGTGTCAACGTCTGGTCGAGTCCATACGCCGGACCCTGCATCACGATATGACGGCAATAGTCTGTCACCGGGAAATTCCACCAGAAAAGAGCCGGACGCTTTATCCTTGAATTTACAAATTCCAACGTCTGCGGGGTCAGGTCGCTGCATACCACCTTACCCGTCCAGAACACCTCCACCTGCGGATTCAACTCCTCTCCATATATCGCCAACTGCCCGGTAGGTTTCGGATTCGCCCAAAGCTCTGTATAATCCGTGGGACATATCCTAAGATTCGACACATCACCCTTCTTACGCACAAAATCGCGGGTAAGGTCGTTGATGAGTTGCGTCTGCTTATGCGAATCGGCACCCTCACCCTCAATGTCGTCAAAGAATAGTGCAAACGAACGCACCCCAAGGTCATACATCATATTAAATTTTGAGAGAAGTCGTTCGTAATCATCCTTATCCCACTTTATATCCTGACCGGGATGTATCGCCCACACGAAATTGATATGATTCCGCTTACAGGCATCCACCAATTCCCTTATATTATTCGCCTGATCCTCCGGATAAGGCACGCGCCAGTTGGGGGAACTGTGATATGGATCATCCTTCGGTCCGTAGATATAATCCGTCATCTTGTTCTTTCCGTAGAAATCAATAAGGGAGAGACGCACCTTGTGGCTCCACGGATTGCCATAGAAACCCTCCACCACACCTCGGTATTTCAGATCGGGATAGTCGTTTATATCCACGTATGGAAGATTCTTATCCCTCCCCACGGGGCTATCGATAAGCTGACGCAATGTCTGCAACGCATAAAACACGCCTCTCTTATCGTATGCTGTCACCTCTACCCCTTTCTTGTTGATCGTCAGAGAATATGCACCGCTTACTTGTCGCACACCTTTTTTACGGGCATTCTTATCGCCATAACTTATCCTGACACGGACGCCATCATCTGCCGTCGGTATGCCGACCGTTGAAATATCGCCGGAAAACTCAGAGAGAGTCTTGGAATCGAATTTAAAACCGTTGCCGATATAAAGGCTACTTGCAGAATCCACGGTAATTGCATGTGGAACCGGATTTATTATCACCCCTTTATGGTCTACTTTATGTCCGGGCACTGACATAAACGCCTTCACCTCCTTACGCTGGGAAGCAAGATCCACCTGCGCCCCCATCGGCAGAAACATCATGCAAGAGAGTCCACCGGCAAATAATATTCTTGCAACGTCCATTTCCTTTATTTTTCAATGAAGCATTCTAATTTTTCAAAATCTCGATTCCAGATAACCGGTAAGGATCAACACAGCCGCCATCTCGTCGGCTCGCCCCTTCTCCTGACGTTGTTTCTTGGAAAATCCTCCCGCAAGCATCTCACGGTGGGCGATGGTCGAGGTGAAACGTTCGTCAAACATCTCTACCGGAATATCCGGCAATTCCTTTTTCAACCTTGCAAGGAATGGAGTGATGTAGCGCATACTCTCGCTCGGATTACCCTGCATGTCACGTGGTTCGCCTACGATTATCTTGTCGACCGTCTCTCTGCCGCAATACTCCTTCACGAATTGCAACAAGTCGCATGCACGCACCGTTGGCAACCCGTTGGCACTTATCTGTAATATATCGGTGACGGCGACACCGCAACGCTTCCTGCCGTAGTCTATCGCAAGGATTCTTCCCATTCTGAATGATTTTCAATTACAAAAGTACATAAAAAAACTTGGATTTACATATTCTCCATATCAAGACCCCTAATCTCCACGCTAAAACCTTTCAGAGTCGGAACCTGAGGGAGCATGACCTTGACTTTTTCATCAAGTTGAGCTATGTTTATATTCTTACGCCGACGCTTTATCTCATATATTTCAGCAGTCCTGTCAATCTCATTGGCGGCAATCATATCAATCTCGTTTTCCCCTTTACGATCCCACCAACTATCAATAATCGTATATTTACCGGATTCAGCAGCCTTGGCATGAAAATATCTTTCAAGCATCTTTCCGGAAAATGTAGGATAATCTCGTTTGATTAAGTCACCCATCTGCTTGTATGCACCAATCTCCAGGATATGACCATACTTAAAGATGAATCTGAACCAAAATGTGAAGAAATTATCCTGTATCTCATATACGGTATTCTTTGAAAGAGGTTTTGCACCAAGCGGAATAGCCTTCTTTATTATACCGTAATCATCTTCAAGACGAGTCAGATACCCTCCGATCTCCTTACCTATTATCGACTCTATCTCATTACGCCTTGTATTCCCTGATGCAATAGCTGAAAGAATTGAAAAATAAGTGTCATAATCTTTTCCGAACTCCTCCACAAGAATAGACCTCCCTTCATTGATGAAGACGGAATCCGAACTAATGATGCTGTCAATCATAGAGTCAACGGAAAAAGCATGGTCTTCAATCAGAAGCTGCACATATTTTGCCACACCTCCTGTAAAAGAGTAAAGAGCCAACAAGTCATCATTGGAATAACCGGGCGCACTATCCATCATTATCTCTTTCAGCACAGACGGCTTGAAAGCCTTGACATGCATGAAACGATTCTGACGATTATACAGAGGCTCTTTGGAATCCCTAAAAATCTTGGTCATCATCGAATATACAGATCCACAGACAATCAGATTTATCTTGGAATCGAAATGATTTAAATCCCAGATCTTCTGCATATCGCTGAAGATGGATGGATTAACTCTTGCAAAATTTTGGAATTCATCAATAAACAGCGTAAAATTTCGTTCCTTTGAGAGCGTCATCAGAAAATCAAACAACTCGGCAAAATTAGCCGGTGAGCCTCCGGTCTTTATTGAAAGTTTAGTTTCAACCTCTTGCCTAAATTCCTCACAAAGCAAATTTTCAGACTTACGACTGACAAAGAAATACAGAATTGGTATATCTTCGTATGCTTTAAGCACAAGCGATGTCTTGCCAATCCGCCGGCGTCCAGTAATGACGGTGAACTGGGCATTTTCATTGGAGTTCTTACGAATCCTTTGTAGCGTCGCTATCTCTTCTGTTCTATCGTAGAATTTCATACTTTATCAGATTCAAATAGAAACGGTGGTTTCCGCAACTGTCGTTTCTATTCGCAAAGATACACCATTAAACCGAATATTACAAATGAATTTATCTACACTTCAATAAATTTCTCAATATATCGTTTGGTAAATATGGCTTCCTTGCCCATTGAGAATCACAACATCTTGGGAGATAAGTCTATTTTTACGAATTTGGAATGTTAGATTTGTTTATGATCGTCAGAACCGGATGAGACTAATGAAATTTTTTATCAATATACTTGTATTGTGTCTGTTGCTTGCCGGATGTAGACACAATAATGAAATAGATCGGCAACTTACAGAAGCTGAATCTCTTTTGCATACCTTCCCCGATTCTGTGGAGATGATGTTGGCTCCGATTTCCCTTGATGACAATCTTTCTGATGAGCAAATGTCAAAGGGATGCCGTATACTTTCTGTTGCCAAGGTCAAGCAAGGAAAAACTTTCATTACAGACAATTATTTTCAAAAAGCAATCCGATTTTACGAATCGGAGAAAGACACAACAGCATTGCTCGACATGTATCAACTTGCTGCTGTCAAGATGCGATGGCTTGGCAATCAAGACTCTGCTTCAATATTTCTAAATAAAGCGATAGATATTGCATCCAACGTCACAAACCCTACAAAATCGGAACTTCTCATAGAGTTATCCAACATGTATGCAATGCCTTCGTTAAAGAAAAATTATGTAAAGGCAATATCTCATGCTATGGAGGCTCTTAACGTTTCCCAAACAAAAGAGGAAAGAGCCAGAGCATTGCATGACGTTGGACTATTCTATTCTTTCATCGGCGATAATGACTCAACTGCCATTTACATGGAAAAAGCATTATCTCAAACAGACGTGAATGATCCTCTGTTTACAACATACGCGCTCAATTATGCCAATAATCCTTCATCAGATTTCAGAAGAAGCGTAGAGTATCTTAACCGGATAAAGACGCAAAGCCTCGGGAAACGGATTACACTAGGATTTATTTATCTGAATAATTCCCAAGTTGATTCAGCCCGTTACTATTCGGAGGTGTCAAGAAGTATGTATAACGAGAATCCGACACGATATTCAATAAACACATACAACAACCTGAGACTGTTAGACCAAAGTATAGGGCTACTTAATAAGGGAATAGTTGTACCTTACGAAGGCACTGTCACAAATGATTCAATAAGTGAGGTCACATCCATTCAGAAAAAAATATCCGAGGAACAACGTGACTACAACACCCGGCTTCAAATTCAATTGCTCCAATCAAAAGCTCACAGACAACTGCTATTAAATATCGGACTGGGAATACTTTTGGTTATAGTCATTGGAGTTGGCATCTATGTCTGGCAGTCAAAAAGAAAATATCTCAAACTGAAGAAACGTCTCGACAACATAAAAGTTGAACAAATCATTGCCGAGGCAAACGATGATGAGTCGGATAAATCACTTGATTTGGTTCGTAGTAGAATGGATATATGCATCGAGCAGTTCAGAGAGTCTAAGTTGCAGGCTTATCTCGACAAGATGGCAATACAATATCGCAATTCCGGAAATTACCCATCAGTTAAGGAACGCGAGACAGCTCAGAAAATACTTATCAGTTGCTTCGCCGATTTCATCGTTGATTTGAAGATGACCGGCGTCAAATTGAATACCGAGGATATCGTGACGTGCATCATGTCTTGTCTAAAAGAATCAAATGCAACTATCGCAGCTTGCCTTGGAGCAACCGGCACTGCAATAAGAACACGGAAATCCCGACTTAGAACAAAGCTCCCTGCTGAAATTCTGAATCTGCTTGAGTTGTAATACAAATCACTGAGCTATGGCATATTGAGTCGACAAGCGCAACATTTCTGAAATGCTATCAAGAAGGTGAAACGATTGTGAAACGCCATTTTCTTGGTCTCCTGAGCATTGCATCATACCTTTGCGTCAAAAAACAACAAAAGGTATGAAATATTTAATTTTAGCACTCATGTTTTCGAATGTGATCCTCACACATGCACAGGTCCAGAGTAACAAAAATGTCGCTAAAAATGATTCCACCTTTACCATAGAGCTTGGTGATGTGGTGGTGACAGGCACGCGCAACGTGCAACGTCTAAGCAAGGGTGGACTGATAACGGATGTCAAAGGCACACCCCTGCGCAATCTCGGTACATGTACAGACGTTATCTCTCAACTTCCGGGAGTAATCTCCAATGAGGGCAATCTTGAGGTGCTTGGACGTGGCACGCCGCAGATTTATATCAACGGACGCAAACTCATCGACAAATCTGAATTGGATCGATTGTCATCAAAAGAGATCCAAAACGTGGAGGTTGTCTTCAATCCCGGTGCAAAATATGGTGCAGAAACAAAAGCCGTGATTCTTGTAAAGACAATAAAGAAGCAGGGTGACGGATTGAGCGGGTCTATGGCAGTTACGGGGCGGCAAGCTTATTATTTCTCCCAATCAGACAATCTTTTCCTTAATTACAGATCCGGGGGGATGGATATCTTCGGTACATTCAATTATGATTTTGCACGACGTTATCAGAAACAGCATAACCAAACTACCATCAATTCTACTCCGGACCACTATCTCTTAGATTCAGATATACGCATATATCCTAAATCAAACACCTATCTTGCAAACATTGGAGCAAACTGGCAGATAAACAGCCGTCATTACGTTGGCGTAAAGTGCGAATACACCGCAGTGCCTGATTCCAAATCAAGATGGCTTACGGATGAAACGGTCATGGTAAATAATGCAACGGAAGACAAAATTAATTATGAAACGAATTGGATAAGAAACTCAGTACCGGTTCATCTTGTGAACCTATATTATCAAGGAAAGGTGAATGCCTTCAACATTACAATCAATAATGACTATTACTCCTGCCGAAACAGTAACAGGCAGACAATAGTTGAAAACAGTCTGCTCGGAGGAGAAAGTATCATCGGGAGTGATAACCGTATCAGGAGTTCAATGTTTGCATCCAAGGGAGTGGCGGAATATTTGTTCAATGGCTACTCGCTTGAGTTTGGATATGAAGTGACGGCTACCGACCGCAAGGATATCTTCATCAATGACGGCGACAATCTGCCAGATGCCAATGACAGGATAAAGGAAACCACCGGAGCCGGTTTTATTGCGGTGAATATACCCATCAGGAATGTAGAGCTTTACGCCGGACTCAGGTACGAGCATACATCATCAGACTATTACCAGAACGACATGCTTGTCAAGGGTCAAAGCCGAAGATACGGCAGATTTTTCCCCAATGTGGACTTCACATTCCCAATAGGGAAAACAAAATTTACACTGTCATACGAGGCTAAGACCAAACGCCCATTATATAGCCAGTTGAGCAGCAGCATTCAATATGACGACCGCTTTACCTACGAGACAGGCAATCCGTCACTTACGTCGGAACATATTCACAATGTATCTCTTGCTGGAATATACAAATGGGTATTCTTCAGCGCGACATATACTTACGACAAAGATGCCATCATCAGTGTGATTCGTCCGTATAAGCCGGATACCCCTCAAAATATAATGACCTACGACAACTTCAATCATCTGTCAAAATATGATATTGTAGTCTCATTTTCTCCGAGAATTTCACGGTGGTCTCCACGTCTCAGACTGAACTTATCAGGACAACACTTCTCAATGAAAACTACGGATGGCATAAAGAAACTGAACACGCCGATACTGTTTTTCAGCTTCTTCAACAATGTGACATTGGGAAAGGGATTCAACATGACCGGTGAGATTTCCGGACGCACGCGTGGAGAGATGGATGTTGTCACGTTAAAACCCTCCTGGCAGTTAAACATCGGTGCTGCCAAAAGTATAAAGAATTGGTTTCTCCAACTTCAAGCTACCGACATATTCAAGACAGCGAGAAGTTCGATGATAACTCATGGCACACAAATGACGCTTGACAAATGGAATTACAGCGATACGCAAGCTCTCCGTCTAATTATACGATACTCGTTTAACACCGCAATGAGTAAATATAAAGGTAAAGGGGCAGGCATAAGCGAAAGAAACAGGCTTTAAAAACCATACTCACCGCGAAGTGAGCCAAATTCAGCAGATTATGACAATCTTAAATCAACTGCTCTATTGTGAATGTCAGGATTTTGAATTAATTTTGCTATATGAATCAAGAGAATCAGAATATAGAGCACAAGCGTATTTGGAAAGACGAGTATCTGAAATGGGTATCCGGCTTTGCCAATGCTCATGGCGGTAAGATATAGTATAGTCCACAAACAGCAAACCGGCACATGGAATCAGATGAGCATATATGATGATCATATCCGTTTGTGGAACGAAGGTGTCTTACCAGAAGATTACACGGTCGAGATCCTTATGAGCAAACATACTTCCAAGCCACGTAATCCCAAAATGGCTCAAGTGTTCTACCGTGCCGGATTTATTGAGGCTTGGGGGCGTGGATACGAGAAAATAATGAGGGAATTTGACAAATTAAATCTTTTCCATCCTTCATTCACCGTGGAACAGGGTGGTGTAACAGCCATTATCCCACGAGAAATTTTCATGTCAATAAGAGGCGACCGAAAACCGATACAAATCGATTCGTACCGAACCAAAACCGAACCAAAACCGAACAGAAAAATCAGATTATTGATTTGATTAGAACAAATGTACTGATTACAAGAATTGAATTGGCAAAGCAATTAGGACTGCATGAAAGTAGCGTACAACGAAGGTTAGACGCTCTTGTAAGGGAAGGTCGATTACACCATATTGGACCAACTAATGGCGGCTCATGGGAAGTGATTGAGTAATTGTTTTTTATTGCATTCTTTTAACGTCAAAGTTACATTTTTGTTAAATATACAAGTAATCGATTGTTTATTTTAAAATGTATCAAATATTTAATATTATTCAGCAAACCCTACTTAAACATTTTCTAATTAGAATTATGGCAATCGCAATACATACATCACCTGAACTCACGGGGCGCACTGCTGAGCTGTTCATTCAAGAAGCCAAAAGTCGTCCGGTTACCCGCAAACCACTTTCTCAGCAATAGGAAGACTTATTACAGCGAATTGTAAACAAAGGTCGTGAATTTAGAGAAACGCTTCTCAAAAAGCATGGCTGATAATTTTAATTTATATTTTATGTCAACTCAGATAGGACAGGTGCAGCTCTAAATGAGCTACACAAGCAAGACCCAACGCCCGAATTATGGGGATCTGGACGGCACAATAGACTACATCAACCGTTTTACTCTACAAGGCGACAATCCATATCTTAAACCTGAGAAAACCCACACTATTGAACTCACAGGGGCATGGAGAAGAATTTTCGCACAATTTTCATACACTCTCAAAAAAGATCCTATTATATCCACTACCAAACCATACGGAGATACCGGGGAAGTCAAGCTTATGACTCTTGACAACTTTCCCGAGATACATCCAATCCGTGCCTTTATCGGCACAAGTTTCAACGTAGGGGTCTGGGAGCCGCGAATAAATCTTGGCCTTACAAAGCAATGGTTCTCCATTGACACATGGCAAGGCAGGAAGCACCTAAACAATCCACAAGGAATGATTCAGTGGCAGAACGCAATCCACCTGCCTTACGATATATGGCTGAACGTGGATATGGCGTGGGAAAGCGCGGGCAATGACAGGAATATGTATCGCAAATCATGCTCATACATGAATGCAAAACTTTACAAGGCTTTCTTCAACAACAGTTTCAGTGTCACCATAGAGGCTAACGACATCTTCGACAAACGCAATTATGGAGTGACAACATTCAGTCATGATATAACACGCTATGTTTGCGTTACCAATCTTAGCCGTTCATTTTACCTGACATTGCAATACACATTTAACTCCAGCCGTGACCGATACAAAGGGCGTGGAGCAGGTTCAAACGAAAAGAATCGATTCTAAAAATAAAATATTCGACTATGAGAAAATTTGTTGTCGCAATAGTTTTAGCTATTGCATGTTTGGCTGTGGACGCCGCGCCTTATTGTTGCTACTTCAACAATGATGAAAATAAGGTAACCATTGTCTTTACCGATAACGACGCAAGTGGCGAGTACATCGTATCTGGTGTAACGCTTTTCCCGGTTGAGGGTGAAAAAGGGTACGAAGCCAATTCGGTTAACACTAATGTCACTGATGGCGTGGCAAAGGTAATTCTTACATTCCAACACCTTACTAAGTTTTCCAATCCTGTTGTTGAATTAACCATCAATGGCAAAAAGGCAAATTTCAAAGTTGCTAAGTTAAAGGGTACTTGGCAATGATACCCTATATCTCAATAACTAATATTTCATGCAAGAATCATCATAGATGAACGATACCTCTGTCAGTACGATGCTGGCAGGGGTATTGTTTTTAGGGATGTAAACACAAGCCGTATGATGAACGACGGCATAAGGACAACAGCGTCGGTGAGCGTAAGCTCATCTGGGACGAGGAGAACCGCCTGCTTTCAGTGGACAACAACGGCTTGGCTTCGCCCATTTTCGGCTGCGTTCGCCAAAGACTAAACAAGTTTTGCTCTTTGCTCTCACTGGCACGAAAAGTCGTGTCCAACTACTGGTATGACGCTGACGGTGAGCGCACTGTCAAGACTTCCGCACGGGCTAACATTACTTGAATGGAATCTTTTTAAAAACAGTTGTATCAGAAAACCCCATAACAAATAAATTATACTCATCCGGATAGTAGAGATAATCGTCATATACAATATATGGCTCAGGGGTATTGGGATGTAATTTTATTGAATTCATATTTTTTGTATTCAAAACTCGCTTTGAATAAGTCCAGGGGCCAATTTCTGATATTTTAAGTAGACAGTTTCCTGAAAAATCAATGAGAGAATTAGGCAGATATCCTTCGTTTAGCACCTTTTGATTAATACTCATCAAAGTATCTTGAATATCTTGATTCAGTTTACTGAAAAGAATACATTCCGGTTCTTTGGTTGTACAACTTCCAAATACAAAAGAAAATATAATAAACAACAAGTTTTTCATAAAGAAGTCATTTAAACTAATTTTGTAACACTATCTATACTCATAACGTTAAAATACAGCGTAATCGCATGGAAAATCTCTTGAATATGGGCACACGACTCTCATGATATCACTTCCGTATGTCGTCGAGTATGCCACAGTTGTCCTTTCCCGTAAGGATTACTTTGTCGCATGTGCAGGTAGTAAGGAATCAGATGCTTGCACAAAAGTTTCGGCTATTGTTTTATTCTTCGCTTTCTATACCGCTTTTGGGCGTATATAGCGACTTTGCTTTAATATCGGCAATGACATTAAAATTTTACATCCTTTGCACAACAAACTGAAATATTCATCCGTTTTATACTTAAATATTTTATAATTAGAATTATGGCAATAGCAATACATACATCTCCTGAACTTACGGGGCGCACTGCTGAGCTGTTCATTCAAGAAGCCGAAAGTCGTCCGGTTACCCGCAAACCTCTTTCTAAGCAAGAGGAAGACTTATTACAGCGAATTGTGAACAAAGGTCGTGAATTTAGAGAAACACTTCTCAAAAAGCATGGCTGATAATTTTGATTTATACGAAGAATGCTCGTTTACCGAGTGGGATGAAGAAGTAAAATCACTCCTTTCTCCAATCGATTGTGGGGAGTGTGATTTGAATGATTTCTTTGCCAACGATGCCATCCTATATGCTCGTCAATTGTTAGGTAAAACATACGTATGGGTGACCAGTCATGAACCTAAGCGTGTGGTTGCAGCATTTACTGTGTCTAATGATAGCATAAAATCCAAGTTGCTTACTAAAGCCACACTCAACAAAATTAATAGACCGATTGACAATCATAAGAGAGGACGTACATATCCGGCTGTTTTAATCGGTAGGTTTGGCGTTGACAAAGCCTTTCAAGGAGGACAACGACACATAGGTATGCAAGTTATGGATTTTATTAAACTTTGGTTTACAAGTAAAGACAATAAAACCGGCTGCCGTTTTCTCTTAGTTGATGCCTATAATAGTGATGCCGTTCTTAATTTCTACAAACGTTGCGGGTTTAAATTCCTTTATCATACAGAGATAGAGGAAAAAGATTTCTACGGTATTCACAAAGAAGAAACCTTACGCACCCGAATGATGTACTTCGATTTGAAATAACGATAGAGCCTAATTTTATAAAAAAATACGGTCGCTGTAGTCGCGTGCTTGAGTCACTTTTAAAACTATGGCTCAGCTAATTATCCAATTATACTTTCACTCTCATCGTTATGTTTCTCAGCATTTCTGATGACACATTCTTTACTTGTATTAGCATAGCAGTAGACACAGAAATGACGACAAGTATTATACATGCCAATATCCTTGCTGACCATACATCCACAGACCTTACGTTGTCCTTTATCCTTTACATTACGTACTTTCTCTGGTATTGGTGGCAAATTACCAAACAAGTCTCTTTCTGGTAATTTCAATGTTTGAAGATAATAGACAAGTTCTTCGTCCTCCGCAAATAATTGTTTCATCAATTCGCCATCGATACAACGATTATGTTCTATGCCGTATGCTTCAAGGTCGATGTCCTCAGCACAAGTGGCGATTTCAACATTCCAACCATCTTTGTGCCAAGCTTCACGAATCTTTTGAAGACCTTCTACTATCTCTATGCGTTGAGCAAGGTTGACTTCGGCATTTCCCACATTCTCTTTTGTAAAAAACATAGTTTCCTTAATAAGGTTGCTTTGAACCTTGCGATAATCTTTTACATCAACGAAGCTGAATACAAGCTTATTTGTATAACCTTTCAGTTTATTTCCAATATGCCAAATACGGGTCAACAAGTCACGAGGAGTAATGTTTGGCGTAATAATTAAAGGATCAAAACGCCAGATTACTTTCTCCTTACCAATCATATCAGAAAGTTTCTTGAATGTCTCAACTCTGTCTTCAACAGACGAAACATTAGGCTCTAAACCTTCTTTTACATAATCGTTGAGTGTAACCTGAAAGTAATAGTATATTCCTCTTTCGTCAAGTTCATGAAGGTATGGGAGAATCGGCTTTGGATTCTTTGTCCAGAAAACTACAATCTTGCATTTCTTGAAAGAAATATACATTTTCTGCTGATTGAAAGGATTATACTGTGCTTTACTGTCCTGCCACTGCATACCAGTCTCTTCCCAAATGTTTTTTGCCATTTTGGTAATTTCTGTTGCAATATTAAGAGCTTGTTTAAAAACAAATGTGAATAAAAAAGAGCACCAAATCAAATAATCAG
>NZ_SRYB01000026.1:0-70276 GCF_004793975.1 Lepagella muris | reverse complement strand
TAATATTCCTACAATTTTAACACTTGAGTCCTTGGTGATATCAGAGTAAACACGGAGAGCACGGAGTTATTCCCTCACCTTCTCCGAGCGAAGCTCGATGTTGTCATGGCTGTCCTTATCCCCCGTCCCAACCGTCTTGTCTGTTCTCTTCTCAGTTGCCATATCTGTCTTACTATCTGTATCTGTCTTCATATCAGTTGCCTAATTCAAGCTGGTTCTTCACGAGATTGTAGTATGCCCCTTTCCTTTCGATGAGGGAGTCGTGGTTCCCGGTCTCCACCACTTTGCCGCCTGTGATATACCGAGCATGGAGACACCCTCCGTGGTGGCGTGGCAATATTGCCCGATAAAATCAAGGGTATAGCCGCCACACCGCATTGCATCGAGTCCCTCGGACGTATGCACTCCATCTTACAAATGTATATGCTGTGGTATAGGCATTACCAACTACCGTTGATATTCGGCTCAATATATGTTTATTGATTCGTTCCTGCGCGAATAACTCCTTGTTTTGCTACCACCTTGGAATCTCCATACAAGAGTGAGATTGATCTGGTTGTCATCACGCCTGTACCGGTCGTTCTCAGACACCCTGTGATATCCCTTGGAGATGAGTTCCGAGCGATTTGATCTCTTTATCATGTGTATCGGCATTGTCCACATCGCAACGATCTGAAGACGGTGTGAGAAAAGGAATTTTACAAGCGACAGGGCATAACTGTCGCTTCTTGTCCAGGATACACTTTGTGGTGATATGGCGAGACCACTTTCCAATGAGCTGCTCAGATAGGCCTGAAAGGCATGTCTGCCGCTATTATACATGAGATACCAGTTATATGATGGAAGGATCCTTGACTTCCTCTCATTCTCATAGACTGTCCGCCGGCCATCGACACTTGCAGATACTGACACAGTCCATTTCCTGTTGAAGGTCTTGTTGTATGTCACGTTGGCTTTCCAGTTGGACAATCTTCCGTTATGTGGTTGGAAAGCCACATAATATCCATTGATTCCGTCAGGCCTCACACCTTCCCGGGTTCCGGCAATATTATAAATCATATTTGAAGAATAACAATATTCCCCGCTTATCGTCAGATTCCTCAGTATGTTGACCATGGCGCTGATCCTGTGATAGAGGTTGGGCTTGAGGTTGGGGTTGCCCGCCGAATATATCAGGGAGTCCGTGAAACGTCCGAAGTCTTGCTGCTGAGCCAAGGTGGGATAGAAGGTGGAGGCCGTATAGTTCAGCCTGACCATCACCTTTGAGGATGACCACATGGCATTAAGGCCAAATCTGGGAGTGACATTGGTGGATTTGCCGTCAGCGTAACTGGAATTAATTATATTGAAGCCTATATCGGCTCCTATTCCCCAATTCCATGCCGGATTGTATTGTATGCCGGCTGTGAGGGCGTTTCTGAAATCCTTGCTTGAAGTGAGAAGATTGCCGTCGGGAATTCCCTTCTCCGTATAACGTGTCCATGTGGCGTGGTCAGAAAGTGTAAGACCGAGTCTTGAATCAAGGAAGCTCCTCGACAGGTCTATCCCCCCCCATACGAAATCATTGGCGAGATGCCTGTTGTCCTCAATCCTGAAACTGCTCCGTTCCACAGATGAAAGTCTGTCGACAGAGGTTCTCGTATATTGGGCAGAGGCATCGATCGACCACAGGCCGGCCTTTCCTCTGTACTGCAGAATTGCCGCACGTGCAAAAGAGCCATGATCGGAGTTCCGTTTTGTCTGCAATTCCTCCGTGGCCGTTTCTTCTGGAATGCCGGATATGATCATGTTGCGGTTGACATTTTTTGAGAAAGACGGGTTTGCAAACAATCCCAGCGACAACGAATGGCTGTCGGAGATCTTATAGTCTGTCCATAGGGAGAAGTTTGCCGTATTGGAATGTGAGACGTAATTGGGATCGGAATAATCCGTCTTAAGATTCTTACGGTAATAATTGTTGAGAGGAAACACCTCCTCCCCCCATCGTCTTTCTGCCTCTTGCCCTCCGTTGTCATAACCCGAGAATGCAAAATTCCATTTTTCCCTGGTATAAGTGGCCTGCACGATTCCTCTCCAGTATGAAATATTTCTGCCTTTGCCATTATTGTGGCCGGGGCGTATGCGTGTCTCTCCAATAACGACACCGTCATATCCCACGTAGAGCGGTTTGGTGACAAGATTGACCACAACATCATAGCCACTATATTTTCCTGACGGGAAATTGGTTATGTTCACCTTTATGAATCTGTCCGGATTAAGCCGTTTTATATAATCATCATCTCTCTCAAGACTGTCAACAAGAATCTTGACATTCCCTGATCCGAGATAGGAGAGAGCCTTGGTGAGCGGATTATAGTGCATGCCTGATATTTTCCCAAGGATATCCCCGGCTTCGCGGGCATCCCCCCTCATTTCCTTTGTTATGAGATAGGTGTCGGTCTTTCCCTTATGTTCAACCACGCTCTTCTCCACCGTCAATTCCGGGAGTGTGTCTTGCGGCAATGCCTGCGTCAGGGTGTCCGGATTCAGCACGCATTCACGAGGGATTGCAGGGGTTCCGACGTTATGGCCAAACAAAATAAGGGTAACCAGAAGCAAGTTGGTAAGTTTCTTTATATGCGTCATCACATTTCTTCTCTTTGGGAAATTACATTTTTAATTTGCTTTGAATTCTTTACGATATTTCTTATTATATCGCGCATGTATTTGTCCGTATCATCATATTGACAAATTAACTTGCCATAATTTTTAAACATCTCATTTCTTTTAGGCTCACATGGTCCTCCACAGATAGGGAAATATCCACAATTGGAACACTCGGTATCTTCAACCTTATGCACGGGAATATGGGAAGCGGGAATACCTCCCTCCCATATAATATCACCATTGTCGGTAAGGGTTCCTTTAGTCGTAGCAATAGGATTATTATCACATTTCTCCACTCTCCCATCCGGGAAAATACAATCAAAATGCTTCTGATCCGCATAACATGTTCCGGATCTTGGAAGCTTTGGAGTCAAACCAATAAGCTGCGCTTTATAATAAAGCCTGTCTATATCCTCTTGACTGATAGACTGGGATGCTTCTTGCCAAACTTTATAAGGCATGAACGTGATGTTTTTTCTGCTTCCCTGAGAAAGCCTATCATCTATATCTCGAATTACTGCATCAGGATGAAGATTTTCATGGGTGTAATTAAACCTTAGTGTGCAGTGTGTATGTTTTGCAATCTCATCCACATTTTTCAGTATGATATCAAATGATGATGCATTGGGAAGATTTCTGACAGCATCATGGTATGATTGTTTACCGTCAATGGTTATTTGATAACTGTCTACCCCGCACTGCCTGAGTATCTCTATTTTGTGAGGGTCAAGCAAAATGCCATTTGTTGTAATTGCACAACTAAAACTTTTATCAAGTTTACAAGCCAAATCCTTCGCAAAAGAAGTCATCATGACCACCTTGTCAAAAGACAGCAGAGGTTCACCCCCAAACCATGACAGATGGAAAGATTTTATTGAAGGATCATTCAATTTGGAGACAATACGTTTCTTAATTCTCTTAAAAACTTCGTCGGACATCCACAGGTTCTCATGATCCTGGACACAATACCAGCACCTTAGATTACACTGATAGGTAGGGAGGATCATGAGATAATATTGATCCTCCCTTGACCATATAGTCATTTTTTTTCAAGACGGACCAGCTCATCCATATCATCTTCAACAACGAAACCCTCGTCATACATCCTATTTATAAATGGCTTGACCTCATCACCATACAGATGGCAATTAGATAATAAATCCTTATATACAGGAAGATGTGTGGATTTTATTTCAAAAAATTTCTCTGTAATACCATTAAAGACAATAACCTTATCCCCATCATCTACAAATTGGTTATAAATACTTGGTTTCATAGACAATACGTAAAATTTAATTTAAGGAATCGTAAAAATAAGTAATCGTGAAAAAGAGAGTCTCGGCGATAAGGCAGAGGGTATGCAAGCAATCCTCTACTTTATCGCCGGGCAATGCTCTCATTAGCTGTCCATGTATAAAAATCACGTTTCATCAGGTTTTGTTGAGGGAGGAGGTGGTGTCACTGTACCTCCACACTGAGCCACACAATTTCCGCAATGTGCTCCCTCACAATATGTATTTGTATTACATCCAGTTACCGCATGAATAGTGACATCTTCCTGAGATGTGCCTCCATGTATCTCTAACGATTCCATTTCTGATAAAATCTCAGAGGGAATAAATTTGGGATTAACTTTTGATTTCATGTTTTTTGATTATTTATTGTTATACCTTATGATGATTCAGGTTATTTGTTGTTTGATTCCATGCAAAGTTAAACAAAATGCTTTCCAAAAAACTTATACTTATAAGTTATAGGTATAAGTTTTTTTGACATTTTAGAATATTACCATACCATCCGGATACCAGTCTAATATTGAGGCATTATGTTGCGATGTTTCAAAACTCTACTGTTCCGGAGAAGACAGAACCGTCATCTGTGATACATTGAACCGTGTATTCTCCGGAGAATGTAGGGATATCTATATATATTATATTAGGAACATTATTCAGTATATACATCCAATATAGGTATGGCCGCTTGATGTGAGGATCAACAGATTTGCATTTTCCACTTTTCCCACATTAATATATGCAGGCGCGGAGGAATCTAAATATTGAATCTGAGTGCCGTTTTCGGAAGATTCCAAGCAGAGTGTACACTCTCCTTCAGATATCGCAAATTTGATGAAAAGCATTTCTCCATCGTATGTGCAACATATACGCTGCCGAGACGGCATCCTCGGTTTAAGAGTTTCATCATCGGAGTCAGGAATCTCAGTTATTGGTATATCTACATTCGGAGAGGAGTCTTGCACGGGAGAGGCGTGCATGTGAAGACAGAATGCAAACAGGATGAACATAATGGAAAATTTTGTAAATTTCATGTCGGGATCTTGTTAAGGTTATGGCTGCAAAATTATGGATTGCATTGGGATATGGCAAATATTTGGCAATCATAATTGTCTACATCTTTATTTGTAACAAGTTGATAATCAGTAATAAAGTGGATGTAGAAGAAACAGTTTTGTCTACACTCTGATATTGGTTTGTAAATAACTAATAATCAATTAGTTATTATTTATTGAAATATTTCTCTTGTTACCTCGTTGATTATTAATAAATTATGCAAAATATGAGAGAATAGCCCCTTTGTCGGGTAGATTGGAAGCAGCGATACGGTCAAGCAGTCGCTTTTTCTTCATGTAGAAATTCTTTAGTTTCAGATCCCGGATCAGGCATATTGCACGTGGGGAGAAACCCGCCAATACAAGGGTGAGCAGGGTTATGTCGTCCGGTTTAAGAAAGGTGCATTCCGATTTCATCTTACCAACAATCCCGTTCATATATTTGTCGACAGCATCCTCTATCTTTTGCATGTACTTGCAATCCTTCATCTTTTCGATCTCAAGTTCTATATCTTTCAGAATTGTCTGGCGCATGACCTCCGATTCCCCTTTCTCAAAAAATTGGTTGCAGAGAATGTTGAGGATATTCCAACTATTTCTGAACAGTTCCGACATCTCCCGTTGCATATCAGACTTTATCCGGTCAATATCTCCCACGACCTCCGGCGATTGCATCTGCCGTCTTTCCATCGCAGCTTTCAATTCCGAAATCTCATCATCCTTGCTTTCCAACGCCTTGCTCAGGGCATAGTATGACGCATCCTTTTCAGAGATCTGATTGGAAAGGAGCAGTATATTCTGAACCTTTGAGTCTATTTCCGCATCCTTTGCTTTTATTCCAAGCCTGTGTATGATGAATCCGACTACTGTCACGATAATCGCCATTGTCAGAGATATCCATAGAATGACGGTTATTCTCCTGGATTTGGAGCTTTCCCTGTCAGCTTTTGACGAATAATAGTCTCTTTGAGCAGAGACTACGGATTCTTTCAAGAGTGTACGGACATATTTATTTTGAAATGAGATATTACTGTCAGTGTATATCTTAGCTTTCTCAAAATTACCGGTGCAGGTATAATACTCCGCCCATCCGGAATAGACCGGAGCACGGTTGTCGGAATAACGCATAAGCGAGTCCGCCAACTTGAGCTCGGAGTAACATCCTTTCAGATCACCATAATACAGCTTGATGCGGGCATATCTGGCACGATTCCTTGCAGTCATCAGTCTCCTTAAATCACGCTCTGACAGATGCCCCAACAGGTCTTTAGCTTCATCATATTTTTTCGTATTGACCAATATTGGGAATTTGGAACGCATACAATAATAAGAAAGCATCGAATCGGCAGGGGGAATGACAGAGAGCCTGTAGATGCTGTCCAGTATATTCAAAGCGATGTCACTCTCCCCCTGATTCCCTTATGATATGGCATAGTCTACCATTACAAACCTGTGACGCCGCTCATTGCCGACCAATCTGTAATATTCGGCAGCCGCCAACGAACATTCCCCCGATTCATCATCGTTATGGGCTTTTAAGAACGCGTCTCCCATCATTTCCGAGATTCTTGCAAGCCAGTCGTAATCCTCCCGCATTCTTGCTATCTCTTTTGCCTCAAGCAGTAAGGATATTGATTTGCCGGGATTATTGGTATTCAAGGCTATTGAGGCTCGGAAATAGAGTGATTTCATATACTCTTCCGAGTCGGGAAAGTCAGCATAATAGCGTAGTGCCACATTTATCAGTGAGTCATCATCCGAATCAATGTAGTTCTTGTAATTTGCCTCGGAAAGGAGAAGTGCATGGCGGGCATTCTCTCTTGCCGACCCCAGTTCGGAGATCTCTATCTCCTGAAGACGGGAAAGCGCGGCAATGGGATCCGGCTCCATGATACTGTCGATGGAGTCCATCCTGTCCATCATGGATGAACCCCTTCCGCATCCGCCCGATATGCAGGATATGAATACCAGATATATGAGAATAACATGCTTCATAGACAGGCATAATCTTCTTTACGATTACTCAAAATTTGCCGAGTAACCAATATGCAAAATTATAAAAAATCCGGGACAATATCGCTTATAGAAGCGATCTACGGCTCTATCTTCATAAAAAACGGCGCAAAAATTCCCTGAAAGTCTAAACGCAAATTTGTGACTAAGGCATTAAAGCCAAAGGACGAACTATCTCAATTTTCAGACCCAAGATTTCGATAATGTGGAAAAACAGGGCTTCATTAAAGTTTATATATAAAACAACTTTTTTACAAAAATATTATTATGGCAGTTGCGAGGTGTACTCTTGTATTTGACGGTCGATGCTTTTGAGATTGTTGTTGATTTTTCGGAGCACGTGTGCTGCAATGATTACTCCCACTATTCCTCCTATCCCGCCGGATATGATGAATAAGAGTCCGGTGTCAAGACCGAAGAAATCGGCACAAACGGGGGATGATATGAACTCGTAGCATAGCCAAACAAACCACAGAATCAATATACATAGTCCTGTTGCAAAAGAGATGGCGAACCGTTTCTTTGATTTTCGCGCCATGACGGCACCCTGCAGCAGGGTGGTGTTAGAATCGGTCACTACTTTCAATGGGTAGGCTGACCAATTATCGGCTATCCAGTCAGCCGCCATGAGTGTGCATGTCGTTATGGTGAATGCTAATGAGAGTCGTAAGGCGACACCGAGTAAAATCCATAACAGAATCGTGCAAATACATACCAGAGCATATTGAAGTGGTTTAAACTAATTTTTAAATGTTAAAATAAATGTCAAGATATTAAAATACAGCGTACTTCGGTTGAAATTCGCTATATTAGAGTTACGACACTTTAATTTATCGAACCAATGCCGAAATACACTGTACTCGACAAAGATACAATAAAAAATGAAATAATGCCAAATCTCAGCGTAGCAAAAAGAGGATTTGTCTCCCAAGGTTGCCTTATCGAGGTCGTAAATGCGATTCTCTATAAGCTCAGGAGCGGTTGCCAATGGCATCAGCTCCCGGTTCTCTTACCAGTTTTTCAAATTTATCTACTTCCGGTGATTTCATTTCTGAGAACAGATGTTTTTATCCGTTAGTCGCACAATACACCTCTAAAATTACAAAAAAGATCAAGAAAATCATAGACAATGAAATGGAGTCTAACAAAAGAGTTGATCTTTCACCATTGATTTTAAGTTCTATCTGATTTTATTAAATCAATTTTGTCGCATCAATAAAATTAATTAACTTTACGTTAATGTTAAATGATTTGCAGATGAGCGAATATATCAACAGGATACAAGGTTGTTTCCAACCGATATATACGTTGCGGTCAATCCCGGCTTATTAGAGGTTGACATACGAGTGCTGCTTAATCCTACATAACGATATGGAATAGTCGCAGAACCATATTATTTACGGTATAAAGAATGACTAACAGGTCTAAACATAATAATATTCTTTCAGAGGTCGTACAAAATACTAACGGCTTCATTTCCAGTGTGCCAAAATCAAAGAGAAAAATTTTCGGACAGTTCTTCACGACTGCTTCCACCGCAAGATTTATGGCATCTCTTTTTGAGATTGATTTTTCGAAGACACATCTTGAACTGTTGGATGCCGGAGCCGGAACCGGTGTGTTGAGTGCTGCTATGTTGGATCATATCTTTAATAATGGTTTCAAAGGAACTGTACATCTAACCTGTTACGAAACAGACGATGAGGTTTTCTCCATTTTGGAGAAGAATCTGATACTTGCCAAGCAGATTTATGGTATTGAATATACACTTCTGAAAGAAAATTATATCACGACTCAATTTTTCGGAGTCAACTCACTTATGACGGAAGACGGTGACAGGTATGACTATATAATCGGCAACCCTCCATATCTGAAAATATCCAAGGATGCGCCGGAAGCTAAAGCTATACCTACTGTGTGTCACGGAGCTCCAAATCTATATTTCCTTTTCTGGACGATGGGTATTTACAATCTAAAACCTGAACATGAGCTTGTCTATATCATTCCTCGGTCATGGACTTCCGGTGCCTATTTCAAGAAATTTCGGAGCTATATGTTCAGTCAGTGCGTGATTACTGATGTGCATCTATTTGAAAGTAGGGATAAGGTATTTAGCGGAGAATCAGTTCTTCAGGAAACAATTATAGTAAAGGTGAAAAAGACGACGAATAAGCCTGAATGTGTTAATATTACAACTTCGTCCACATCAGATTTCAGGGATTTAAAACAATTCAGAGCTTCTTATGACACTGTCATTCCTAAGAACCAATTTGTCTATCTCGTGACAGACACAGAGGAGGCAAAGGTTCTGGAAAGAGTCAACAAATTACCGAGTACCTTGCCGGGCATGAATATGAAGATGCAGACGGGTATCATAGTCGATTTTAGAACAAGAGAAGTGCTACGTGACAAAATGGAGGAAGGAGCTTTTCCTTTGTTGTACTCACAGCATATAAAGAATGGACGAGTCACATGGCCTTTGGGCAAAGAGGGAGAGGTAATCAAGACCGACAGGACATCATTCCTACAGAGGAATAGTGACTTTCTGCTTGTAAAACGCTTTACGGCAAAAGAGGAGAAGCGTCGTCTTCAATGTGGCATTTACCTCAAGCAGCGGTATAAACAATTCGAATATATCAGTACGCAGAATAAAGTGAACTTCGTGAAATGTGATTCACCTTGCATAACTTACGGATTGTATGTATTGCTTAATTCCACTCTATACGATACATATTACCGTATCTTGAACGGCTCCACACAGGTAAATTCTACAGAAGTAAATCAAATGCCTATTCCTGAGCGTGAGGTAATTGAGGCTATGGGAAGAGAACTTATGCATCAAGACCTCACAGAGGCAAACTGTAATAAAATAATAGATAGATGGATAAATTAGAACATGCAAAGATCCTATTGAATCAGATTGGAATGCCTCAGAAACAACAGGGTGTTCTTTGTGCTCTTGCATTGCTTGCAATGGCTGGGTTAAAACGGGGGACATGGTGGTCTGATGCTACCAATGAATGGATACGCATACATGATATCATCCGGTTTATCGCAAATAATTATAATGTAATTTATGCCGAGAACTCCCGTGAAACATTCCGTAAGCAGGCTATGCATCCTTTCAGAACAGCGGCTATCATTGAAGACAACGGAATGCCAACAAATAGTCCAAATTACTGCTATCGCATCACGAATGAATTTCTAAATGTGATTAAGGAAGTAAATGAGGAGGACTATCCAAGTGCGGCAGAGCCGGGTATAGCTTTGACAATGTTTTTTTCCAACCACGAATCGCTGTCCCAAATTTATGCGTCTAAAAAGAGGATGCAGAAAATGCCTGTGCGTATCAATAGTCAGGATTTTACATTCAGTCCGGGTAAGCATAATGAATTACAAAAGGCGATAATTGAGGAGTTTGCACCTCGTTTCGCACCTAATTCTGAATGCCTTTACGTCGGTGATACCATTCGGAAAGATTTGGTGAAGAATACGGAAAAATTATCTGAACTTGGATTTCAGATAACCTTGCACGACAAAATGCCGGATGTGGTTCTATACCGTGAAGATAAGAACTGGATTTATTTCATCGAATCTATCACCTCCGTTGGTCCGATGGATCCCAAACGCATAGGGGAGATTGAAGCAATGACACGCAATGTCACTGCAGGAAAAATTTTCATTTCGGCATTTCTTGACTTCGCCACTTTCAAAAAATTCTCAGATCAATTGGCGTGGGAGACAGAAGTATGGATTGCTGATATGCCAGACCACATGATTCATCTGAACGGGGATAGATTCATTGGACCTCGAAAAGGTTATTAGAAAATGATTACCAACTCAGACTCTTCGTTGAGGTAATATGCGAAAATCCTCTAAGTATCTTAAGATACTAACAATTCTTCTCTTTGATTTATATAAATAATTATAAATGAATAGATATGCAGACATCCGAAAATCCCTCAGTAGTATATTTTTGTCCGCGCATCACTGCCGACAATCTCGTAAACGTTTATAAGGCTCTCGGTCGCGAGGCAAAGGGGCGTGTGGCAATCAAGGTTTCCACCGGTGAGGCAGGCAACCCCAATCATCTCAGCGTTGACGTAATCAAGAAATTCGTACATCTTGTAGATGGTACTATTGTGGAATGTAATACAGCCTACGACGGACGCCGTTGCAATGTGCCAGACCATCTCCAGACTGCCGCTGAACATGGTTTCACTGCTATTGCCGAGGTGGATATCATGGATGGCGAAGGTGAAATGTCGCTACCGGTAAGAAATGGACGCCATCTGAAGGAGAACTTCGTTGGCAAGAATTGGCGCAACTATGATTTCACAGTTATCCTTTCCCACTTCAAGGGACATCCGATGGGAGGTTTTGGCGGAGCACTCAAGAATGTGGCTATCGGTATGGCTTCGGCTGCCGGTAAGGCCTGGATCCATACTGCGGGTAAATCAAAGACAGTGCCTGTGGATTGGGAGAATTTACCACCGCAGAACGACTTCCTGGAATCTATGGCAGAAGCCTGTGAATCGGTGTTTGACCAAGCCGGTGATAATATTCTATATATCAGTGTTGCAAACAACCTCTCCGTTGACTGTGATTGCGTGGCTGAGCCGGAACCTATACACATGGAAGATATCGGCATACTCGCGTCGCTCGATCCTGTGGCACTTGACCGTGCTTGTGTGGATATGGTGTATGCTTCTCCTGATCCGGGTAAATCGCATCTCATTGAGCGTATAGAATCGCGCAACGCCACCCATATTCTGGACTATGCCGAACAACTCGGTCTCGGTTCACAGAAATACGTATTGAAAGAAATTGCCTCCGCCCTGTGATGATAACTGACACCTGCTACTCTGCTGATATCATTCCCGATCTTGCTTCGCGACGAGTGATTTTGATGTGCGGAATCAGCGGCTCTGGCAAGACTTATTTTGCCCGAAATCTCGAACGCTACGGGTTTATCCGCGTATCTGCCGATGCCATAATCTGGGATAAGTATGGTTCTGCCATTGATTCTCTATCTTCCGAAATGCAGATGGAAGTTTTTAGGGCAGCCGATGACGAAATCTTGGAGATCGTTTTGCGTATGCTAAAGGATGGAAAGAGGGTGGTAGTTGATTCTACGATGTGTAAACGCAGCAAGCGCGACGCAATGCGCCGCGCCTGCGCGCTTGCGGGAACAGAGCCGCTATTGGTGTATCTGGAAGCTTCGCTCTCTACGCTGAGCCGCAGGCTGGAATCGCGTCGAGGAGTCGGTCCAGACGACCTGATTGTCCCGTTGTCCCGTCTGCACTCATTCGTGAGCAACTTCCAGCCCCCTCAATCCGATGAACCTCACATCGTCATCCCGCAATAAATAAATGTCTTATCTCAACGCATTTTTGGCAGCCGGTTTCCCCGTGGCTTCACTCTATGATTTGGGAAACCTTGCCATCATTATTTGGTGAAGATGAGAGACAGAGTGATTTCACGGCCGCGCAGGGCATAGTTGTAGGCATACGTGTCCAGTCCCGAATAGAGAATGTAGGAATAGTGGCGGCGGTTAAATATATTGTTGGCTGAGAGTCTGATTCTTAGAGATTTGATTTTATATGTGGCTCTGAAGTCCCAAAGAAGATTGCGTTTATATTGGTTCTTGGAGAGCTGTCGGTCGGAATAGTCTGCGTTTGTTTTAAGTTCAAGGTTGTCGATTGGGAAAAAGGAGAGACTTAAGCGGGCGTTGAGGGTGCGGTAGTCATTGCGCACGTTGGCAAACCGTGATTCCGTGAAGCTGATTTCTGCTGCGAGATCAGTCTCTATCCATGAAAGCGGTCGCACGTTGGCACTTGCCTTCACGTAGGCGTCCGTAGAATAGTATTCTGTGGGCGCATTCTGCTGCATAATGCGTCTCTTATTGATGGAGTATGCCGATGATAGCGTGAATTTGGAGCGGATTGACATCACGTTTTTTGAAGCTGAGCCGCTGAGGGTAAAATCCTGCCCATTGTTATCGGCGGCAATCGATGATGAGGAGGAAGACGAGTCTGTTATATACTGCCCTTGCATCAGGTTATGTTTTGATATGGAATAGCTGGCGGAGAGATATGCAAACCATAAGTTGACGGGTTCGCGGTATTCGTATTGACCTCTTGTCGAGAATGAGGAACTGCGTGCGAGGATTCCTGAGTTGGCGGATTCTCGGCGATAGTCGTGCATCACTTCATTGTCAAGCAGTGTCAGTAAGTCGCCGTGGGTGTGGTTGAAAGATGATGAGAATGTCCATTTCGATGATGGTGTGGCTGTGTATTTGAACTGCACCGATGGGTCGGCATAGAAATGGCTGAAACGCAGACGCGCCCCCTTCCCGACACGGTTGTCGCCGCTTATTGCCACGGCTTTAAAATCCACACGGGCATTGACGTTCATGCGCTTGTCGCGGGTAGTGAGTTGATATGACGGTGTCGCGGAGAATAGGAATGTGTGACCCAGCATGTCGTTGTCGCTTTGGGAGCCGATACGGGTAAGGGAGGTTGCCACTTTCTCGCGACTCCCTTCGGCTTTCAGTGAGATGTCCCATTCCGAAAGACCGGCACGAATGGTGGAGCCAAATCTTTGCACGGCTTTCAAGCGGCTGCTCCGGGCTTCTTGCAAGATGTTGCCTTCAGTGGTGGATATGTCAAGCGAAAGCGAAGGTGTCTTGTCCCAGCTGATGTCGGTAGTGGAATGCCATTCCAGATGTCCTATACGGAAGCGTAGGTAAACAGCATCTGCAATCTTGAATTTATCAAATTTTTCATATTGGCTAACAGCCGATCCGTCAGCGATTACTGGCATGTCGATCTTGTTGAAGTCGGCAGCCGAAGAGAAATCGTTGCTGAAATACATGTGGTCTGAGTTGAGTTCATATTGTGCGCTGAGCATTGGCAAATGCCTGTGGCGGCAAGAGAAATTTTCGTTGTTGACGGTCAGCCAGCGGTCGTCGCCCAGATAATAGTCTACGGAAGATGCGGAGGTATTGTCCTGCTTATGGTAAGCGTAAGAGGCGTTGATCCTGAGAGTGCTTTCCTTGCCTGTCTTGAATATGGAATTTGCCGACACCAGTCGGTCGTTGACATTCAGGTATCTTTTGCTACTGAGTGGGGGTGAGCTGGCGGGGAGCGTGCCGATCACATCCTCGGCTCCTGAGACGGCACTTTCGGCTCCATAGCCCCTTACGGTGACCGGTCCGGAATGTGGAAGTGCAAATTCGTCGATATTTCCCATTTTTGCAGACACAGTGCATTGGAACTTCGGCGTGAACATCATTCCTGTGGTACCCAGGGCATACAGGAATTTATCTGTCACCTTGTCTGCGGATACCCCCACGCCGGCTGATGCCTCCGAAGTGCCTGCCGGACGGAACATGGTGCTCCTCTTCAGACGCACGTTGAGAGCGACCTTATCCGACAGTTTCCCCTTATCCATCTTGGCTTCGTTGTGGTTGTTGAGCACCTCCACGCTCGAGACATTGGCTGCAGCGAGGTTTCGTGTGGCAAGAGCGTAGTTGCCTCCAAGCATTTCCAATCCCTCGATATAGAAATTGCTGATATCTTTACCCATATAGCTGATTTTGCCATTGTCGGCGACCGTAATGCCCGGCACTTTTCTCAATGCCTCGTCGAGCGGCACATCCCCTTTCCCTAGAAATTGCGCAAGGTTGAAGCGGAGAGTGTCGCCGTGCTGGTAAACCGCAGGGGCGCTCACCACCACCTCGCGCAGTTGTGTGGTATTAGGCTGCATACGCAGCTTAAGGGTCTGATTCGCATTGGGCACACGTAGTGTCAGCCTTTCAAATGCCAGTTTGTCAACGGTTATTGTAAGACTGTCAGTGTCCGGCTCGATCGCAAGCGAGAATGAGCCGTCGGCTTTTGTATTGGCAAAGGCTTTGATGGTTTTGCCGGACGTCGCCTTTACAATAGCATGGGAGAGGGGAATTCCCCCCTCATCCCACACCTTACCATCAATCACGTTGCGGGCGTCGATGCAGATGGGTGCCATCATGGCACATAACAACAACAGTAAAGCTTTCATTCCTTTTCCAGAGGTGTATAGCCGTTGGGACGTTGGCGTAAAGTGATACCATTGATTATGATGTTGGATCCTCCGGCTGCTGATTTAGTCACGGTGATGCTTTCAATCATTGATGGGTCTATCCCTTCCATGCCGGTTGCTTCTGAATTGAGTTTGCGCTTTATCACCTTGTCACGGTTGGAAAAATGCACATTCAGTTTGTCGGGCAAGACAATCGGCACGTTCTCTTCGCGGAATGCGATGGCAGTGAAGGTGTGCAGACCCTCAGAGTCGGCAGCCTCCATGATAAGTCCCGGCAAACCGTTTAGCTTCCAGGGTCCGGTGCTGACAGGGATATCCAGCGTGTACCAGGCTGTCCACTCCCGTCCACCGTAAGAGGCAGTTGCCCTGTTGCAACTATATCCGCATATATTTTTAGTAGAATCTTCATGCAGAGACCATTCAATTTGCCCCATTGGCTCTTCGTATCCCATTATGTTAGGTGCGATTTCTTGCGTCACGGTCATGGAGCCTTCCGGTAGATTCTGCCATACTTCGGTATCAAAGAAGAAGACGGAGTTCGTTTTCTTTTGCTGCATTTCTTCAATGAGGGCGGCGTTGCTGACCGGGGCGGTTGCGATAGAGTCAAGTAGATATGAGGTATAGTCGGTGAATTTGGAAAGCGGTTCCCCTATCTGCAGAATGGTAGCATAGGTCTCGCCTCCCCCCACGTTTATCTTATACTCATACACACAGTCATATCTTGACATTCCTGATATCTCCACTTTGCGAGGGGTGGGATCCGGCAGGATACTGTCCTTCTCTTTAGATTCCACGCCAATAACTTTGATCTGTGGACCGTCAGCTTGATTTTGAGAGGCATACGAAACCCCTTGCGGCAATATGAGTATTGTCGCCAGAATAAACTTGTAGTTGTTCATAATTATGTGATTATTTATCTTTTAGTTCAATGATGACATGGGTCTTCGGATCTTTTGTAACAGTTATTGACTTTATCCGGTCGGGATCCAGTCCTTCCAACGACTCGTAGTCTACCGGCTTACCGTCGATGATCCATTCCGTTTCATCCCAGTCCGTGGTCGGTCTTAACGAGTGGGTCATTGATGTCGCCATCGAGTCAAAGTTTACAAACATAATCACTGCGACTACAGCCGGGATGCTTAGAAAGGCACCCATCATCGATCTCTTGGGTGTAGGCTTGCTCAACATCATGTTAATGCGTTTGCTTATCAGTCCGTGGTTGAGGCAATTTGCCAGCATTGAGAATTTTATTCCGGCTGTCTTACGGATTAGCATGAGCTGATATTGCTTTATGTTGAGTCCTGAGTCGGCAACGGCAGCATCCGCCTGGTATTCATGCACATTCTTCAGTTCGCGGAGCAAAAGCCACGCAGCCGGATTAAACCAGTTGAAAATAATTGCCAGCTGGGCGAGCATAATGTCGATCCAATGATGGTGTGAAATATGTGAGGATTCATGGATTAGGATAGCTTCCCCGTTTTCAGCATAATCTTTCTCACTTATGAATATGCGTCCTCCCCATCCGAAAGGAGTGAATCTGTCGTCTGCAGTGAACACTATGTTGCCATCGTGCCTTGTGCCGCCACGGTTAATCCTCGCGATCTTAACCATGTTTGCCAAGGTGATGGCAAGCATTATTGCCACCCCTGCAATATAGATCCCTATTACCGACAATACCATCCATTGCGGAAGAGAGAGGGCGTCAGAGTCTGATATGGATACTCCCGTACGGCCGTGTGCGACCGGTTGCCGCATTGCATTGTCAAAAAACATCTGCAATGGAAGAAGCGCGAATGCCACAACATACGACAGCATCAGATACAGACGGTTGAATCCATGGTGCGTCGTGTTGCAGAGGAAAAGCTTGTAGATGAAGTACAGGCATATCAGGATTATTCCAGAATACGCCATATACGTAATAAATTGGGCAATATGGGTCAGCATTATTCTTTGTTTTTATGTGCTTCTTCTACTTTTTGTAACAGCTCTCTGAGCTCTTCCTCAGATATGTCTTCTTTTTTGAATAAGGTTGACACCATCTGAGTGAAAGAATTGTTGAAGAACTTGTTTATTATCCCTTTGATGGTGTAGCACTGATAATCATCTGACGAAATAATAGGATAGTATTGATGCGACTTTCCAAAGCTGTTGTGGCTGAGAAATCCCTTCTCCTCCAATATCCTTACAAAAGTTGATATAGTATTGGTGTGGGGCTTCGGATCAGGCATGCCCGCCACGATATCTTTGACAAAGAGCGGACCACGCTCCCAAAATATCTGCATCAATTCCTCTTCTCTTGGTGTTAGTTTCTTCATGATCATTAATTTTTGTGCAAAGATAAACTAAATATTTTAGTTATGCAACTAAAATGCTTAGTTAAATATATTTTTATTTTCTTTCTTTACCCGAAGATCCGCCAACAATTCTCCATCAGATGACAATTCCTAATGATCTTGCTATTCTATACGCCTCCATTGAGTTGTGAACTTGTAGTTTTGCATTGATGTTCTGACGATGGCGGCTCACTGTGTGGACGCTTATGCTCAGTTGTCGTGCAATCTCTTTGCTGCTCATACCGTTGGCAATCATTTGAAGTACGGAAATCTCCTTATGTGATAGAATATCTTTGCCGGTCGATACATCAAGACTCATGTTCGTGCCGTTGATATTGTTGATGACTACTGCACAGTTCTGCATCGGAAACAATAACGGACCATAGAGACAGAGTGCGAATCTGACCGTATTGCCATCGCTGTCCGGTATGTAGTAAAGACGATGCATTGCAGTCATATAGTCTCCGTCATGTCTCCTTATCCTTACCTGTTGCCACAAATTCTGTCTGAAACGCATTGCACCGGAAGCCTTCTGTATATGGTGAAAGTACAGAAGCTCATTAAGCATTTTCATTTCCAAATCATCAGGATGTATAACATCGAGGATATTCTGCTCCCATATTGAATTGATTTCCCCGTTGCATACAGAAGCATCAATATCAAGTGTTTGAGCGAACCCGCCGTCAAAAATATAGCTCTTGTGTTCTTTAAGGTCGCTCAATACTGCCAGTGCACATTCAGTAATGGCATATCCTTCGGCTGTAATGATACTCTTTTGCAAACATGCACCGTCTTCAGAACTGTACAGCCCCTTCTGCTTGGAAAATTCCATGTCGAGTTTGCTCCTTACATTCATAAAATGGTTAATTTTGACTATTGTACATTCGTTTAAAGGGTGTTAACTTTGCAAAGTTAATAACAAACTATGGTTATTCAATGATTACAGAAAAAGAAAAGATGCTCAGAGGAGAACTATATGACGCTAATAATGATCCGTCATTGATAGACGAACGTAGAGAGTGCAAGATTCTTCTCCATGCATTTAACGCAATCATTCCGGCAAATGAAGAAGCCAGAGAGGAGTTGCGTTTGATGTGATGCAACGTAACGCGGGACTTGAATACGCCAAGCCAATCATTGTTGGCAACAATGTGTGGATTGGCGGCAATGTGACTGTGTTGCCCGGTGTTGTCATTGGTGACAATTGTGTGATAGGAGCCGGCAGTGTAGTGACCAAAGATATACCTGACAATTCACTCGCCGTCGGTAATCCATGTAAGGTAATCAGAAAACTATAATAGTCATATCATAATGAATAAATTTGCATTACTCTTGGCAGCGGTGATGACATCTTTCGCTGCAGAAGCCCAGACCCTTGAGAAAATGAACTGGTTTAATGAGCCTGCCGTATGGGAAATCGATGGAAAAACTCTCATAATGGATGTTACCCCATATTCCGATTATTGGCGCATATCACATTATGGATTTACCGTTGATGACGCCCCCTTTTATTATGCCAACTACGGGGGTGAATTCGAGGCTAAGGTAAAGGTGTCGGGAGACTATAAGGTCAGGTTTGACCAAGCAGGACTTATGCTGCGCATCGATCCGGAGAACTATATCAAATGTGGCATAGAGTATGTGGACGGCAAATACAATCTGTCGGTAGTAGTGACACATCACACATCCGATTGGAGTGTCATCACACTTGATAAGCCGGTGGAGTATATCTGGTTGAAAGCTGTGCGTCGCCTTGATGCGGTTGAGATTTTCTATTCTTTTGATGACAAGGAGTACACTATGATGCGCAACGCATGGATGCAGGACAACACACCTATGCAGGTCGGGGTGATGGCTGCTTGTCCCGATGGTGAAGGCTTCAAGGCCAAGTTTGAGAACTTTACAGTAAAGCATCTTCCTGACCAACGTCGTTTGCAATGGCTCAAAGAGCACGCTGAATAGGCTTTTGCAAAATCCACAACTAATTTACTAACAAGGTATATTCTGTTTTCACGATAAAGATAACAATAAAAATTAAAACAGGATTCATTTTATGAGAAATTCTCATAAAATGAATCCTGAGATGTGAAATTGTATTAGTAGGAGTGGAGGGGATGAAAAAAGCCTCGGAACCGTGCGGTTCTGAGGCTATGTCGTCCGAATATGGTTCGGATGCAGGGTGGAGGTAGAGGGGTTCGAACCCTCGTCCAATCACGGACCCAATAAGCTTTCTACATGCTTAGTCATCGAATTGGTTTTCGAGAACTGACAGGCTCGCGACGACCAATCAGTTCCTTATCCTTTAAAATTCAACTTCCAGTCAAGGCTCCTGAAAGTCTATTTCCGATTTACTCTGCACCATCTTGTCCAAACGTCTCGGAACCGGGCAATGGGATGATGTCTCGTTCACGTCACTGTGACGCGAATAAAGCCAACTTACTATACTTCGGTTTAGGCAGCGAGAGCGTAATTGTTATTTTCGCCAATTATAGTTCGATGCGTTGTTATTATAGAGCTTGCACATCAAAGCTCTGCATGCTTACTTACCGTTTCTACGTGCTGTCAAATCCAGTTACCCCCGGTAAGTTATCTTCCTCTGAAGATTAGTCTACAAAATTAGATGTTTTATTTTAGATATACAATAGAGATTTATTAAATTAATAATATTTAACATTTTGGCGTTTTTAATACGTTTCATGGTGATTTTAAGCCGGTTTTATGAGGATTGAGAATTTTAAAATTACGGGTAATTTGCCGTATGGAATTGAATTTTTCAATCTCATGGCGGTTAATTATATTTAAATATAGGCATAAATATATGGTTATTAATATATTATGTAGATATGGAATATTATTATAATAGAGTGTCCGAAAAATTGAAAAAATGCTAAAATTGCATATATGGAAAAGTTTGCCGCGTTTTGGCATATAAATTGAATGATTAGCGGTAGTTTGTAGGTTTTTTTGTACTTTTGCAGATGATGAAGAATGGATTTCTTCCTGCATGGATATGGATATTGAAATTGACATGGGGAGGGAAGGGAATATAAATTGAAAGTATTATGATAGAATTCGAGACAAAGGATGTGGAGATGCCTCTTCTTGATCTTGGCAAGGTGGAGAAATGGCTCGGAGAGGTGGCTGCCTCTCATGGCAGGAGGATAGGCAATCTGAACTATCTGTTCTGTGATGATGATGAGATTATCCGGGTGAACCGAGAATTTCTGCATCATGATTATTTCACGGATATCATCACATTCGACTATTCTCACCGCGACAGGGTAGGAGGAGATCTGTTTATCTCTCTTGACACGGTGCGTAGCAATGCGGAGGAATTGGGTGTGGCTTATGAACGCGAGCTGCTCAGGGTCATAGTGCATGGTCTGCTGCATTTGTGCGGTATCGACGACAAAGGACCGGGCGAACGTGAGATAATGGAGGCAAATGAGGATGCCGCCCTTGAAATTTGGGAAACGATAGAATAATTACGATGAAATTCAATTATGATGTAATAGTTGTAGGGGCAGGTCATGCAGGCTGTGAGGCGGCGGTTGCGTCGGCTCGGCTTGGCGCGTCTACGCTTCTGATTACTACGGATCTCAACCGAGTGGCTCAGATGTCATGCAATCCAGCCATAGGCGGAATTGCAAAAGGACAGATTGTCAGGGAGATAGATGCTCTTGGTGGGCAGATGGGTATAGTGGCTGACCGCACTGCGATACAGTTCCGTATGCTCAATCGCTCGAAGGGTCCGGCAGTGTGGTCTCCGCGTGTGCAATCGGATAGAGAGAAATATATTGCTGAATGGCATCACGTGCTTGAAACCACACCGGGTCTTGACTTGTTTCAGGATATGGTCAAATCTCTTGATTTCGATATGTCGGGCGAAAAACCGGTGGTGTCCGGGGTGAGGACTTCCCTGGGTTTTGAATTTAATGCCAAGAGGGTGGTTCTTACAAACGGGACATTCCTTAACGGACTTATGCACTTCGGGGCTACCAAAATATCCGGCGGACGTATTGCCGAACCTGCTTCAACGGGATTGTCTGACCAGCTGCGCGACATGGGTTTTGAGGTGTTGAGAATGAAGACCGGCACACCCGCACGAATTGACGGAAGGTCGATTGATTTCTCATTGGCAGATCGTCAGGATGGTGATGATGAAGTAGTCGCAATAGAGGCGACTGCTCCCGGAGAGGAGACGAGGGTAGAACTTGTGAAAAGAGATTTCCATAAATTCTCATTCCTTCCGGAAGTCGGTAGGGTGCTTCCTCCGCGCAGCTGCTATATTGTGCACACTAATCCGGAGGTGCACAAGGTGCTTCATGATAATCTGGATTCCTCTCCACTTTATAATGGGCAGATACAGAGTATCGGTCCACGTTACTGCCCGAGCATAGAGACTAAGATAGTCACGTTCTCAGATAAGGATAGCCATCAGCTTTTTCTTGAACCGGAGGGTGCCACTACGAATGAATACTACATCAACGGTTTCTCCAGTTCGTTGCCGTGGGAGGTGCAGCTGTCGGCACTTCAGAATGTGCCGGCACTTCGAGACGTGCATTTCTACCGACCCGGCTACGCCATAGAGTATGATTACTTTGATCCGACTCAGCTGACTCATGATTTGCAGACAAAGCTTGTGGATGGTCTTTATTTCGCCGGTCAGATCAATGGTACCACCGGATATGAGGAGGCGGCGGCGCAGGGTCTTATTGCCGGCATAAATGCAGCGCGTTCTTCAAAGGGGGGGTCGCCTTTGTTGCTCGGACGAGATGAGGCATATATCGGAGTGCTGATAGATGATCTCGTGACTAAGGGTGTGGATGAGCCTTACCGTATGTTTACCTCGCGTGCGGAATACCGGATTCTTCTCCGTCAGGATGACGCCGACATGCGTCTCACTCCAAGGGGATATGAGATCGGTCTTGTCACGCAGTCGCGTTATGACGCGATGGAGCGTAAGCGTCAGGAACGGGATGCCCTCATAGAATGGTGCTCCGGATTCACTGTCAAGATGGGAGACAAGATAAATGAGGCATTGGAGGGATTGGGCACTTCGCCTATGACGTCATCACTTCGTCTTGTCGAGCTGCTGAAGCGACCTCAGCTGAATTTCTCAAATCTCGCAAATATTATCGGTCGTCTTCGCAAGAGGATAGGAGAGATAGAGGAGTGCCGCCGTGAAGAGATCGTGGAGTCGGCGGAGATACTTATAAAGTATGACGGCTACATTGCGAGAGAGAGAGAGCTCGCTGCGAAGGCAGAGAGATTGGAATATGTGAAGCTTCCTATAGATATGGATTATTTCTCCTTGTTGTCGCTCTCCACGGAGGCAAGGCAGAAATTGAGTAAGATTCGTCCCGTGACCATCGGGCAGGCATCGCGTATTCCGGGCGTTTCACCGGCGGATATAAATATTCTGCTTGTGCTGTTGAAACGATGAAAAAATAATCGTGCGTTAAGTGCGGAATAATAATAAGATAGAGTGAAATTGTTCCACGTGGAACAATTCTGCTGAATAATTAAAATTGAAATAATATGGAACTTGAGAGTCTGAGAGACCTGATTCGGGATGTGCCCGACTTCCCTTCGAAGGGTATAATTTTTAGAGACCTGACCACGATGCTGAAAAATGGCGAGGCATTGCGTGTCATGAGTAAGGAGCTTGCCGCTCTCTATCGTGATAAGGGCATAACTAAGGTTGTCGGTATAGAATCGCGTGGATTCATCGGTGGAAGCATCCTTGCGTATGAACTTGGAGCTGGTTTCGTGCCTGCCCGTAAACCTGGCAAATTGCCGTCGGTGACGATAAAGAAGGCGTATGCCAAGGAGTATGGGGTTGATACGATAGAGCTTCATAGTGATGCAATCACCTCAGAAGATGTAGTGGTGATCCATGACGATCTGCTTGCTACCGGTGGCACAATGCAGGCTTGCTACGAGCTCGTGAAGAGTATGAATCCGAAGAGGGTGTATATAAACTTTATTGTTGAACTTACAGCCCTGAATGGGCGTGACACTCTTCCACAGGATTGTGAAGTGACTTCTCTGCTGAAATACTAAGTGGAGTCAAGTCTGCTGAAAAATGCCGTATTCATCGTGATTTTGGAATTGTAGCGCATCGTTTTTACTGAAAAACTATATTGCGGACAGATCTAATCTTGAATGAATCCTCGGCATGAATGGATTCCGAAGGAGCCACCGAAATAGATTCGATGGCTCCTTCTTGATAGATTTCAATTCTGAAATCACTGAAAAATTCAATATGGGAAATCAAGATACAGATAATCTCCCGAATTCCCCCTTATTGACCGGGGTAGGGCGGGACATTGACGGCACCGGTAAATTTGAGATAGAATTTACTCCCGACAGGACAAGGGATGATCTTTTCAATAATCGTCCGGGAGCTCACCTTCGTGAGAAGATTCTTAATCTTCCGGAATCTCCAGGAGTCTATATGTATATCGACCGTCATGGAAAAGTCATATACGTCGGCAAGGCAAAGCGTCTTAAACGTCGCGTGTCTTCTTATTTCAACCGACGTCATGATTCAGTTAAGACGAATCTTCTTGTCAGAAATATAGTCGACATGCGGTTTATAGTGGTCGCTACCGAAGAGGATGCCCTTCATCTTGAGAACGCGATGATAAAATCCTATCAGCCTCACTACAACGTCCTGCTGAAGGATGATAAATCCTATCCGTGGATAGTGGTCACGAAGGAACTGTATCCACGTGTCTTTATGACGCGAGAGAGGGACGTGGATGGCAAATACTACGGACCATACGCCAACCAGCAGTCGGCAAAAGTGGTGTTGCAGCTGATACGCGATGTCTATCCCTTGCGCAGTTGCCGTCATGCCTTGGATGAGAAAGGGATTGTGAGGAATAAATTCAGCCTATGTCTCGACTATCATATAAAGAAATGCGGAGGCGCGTGCCGTGGTCTGATAAGTCCGGAAAAGTATGGGGAGTATGTATCGCAGGTGCGTCAGATACTTTCAGGAGAGACCGATGTGCTTGAGAAATATCTTCAAGAGGAGATGGACCGACTCAGTGGGGAATGGAAATTTGAGGAGGCACAGATTATGAAGGAGAAGTATGAGACGGTCAGAAGCTACAACTCCAAGACGGTCATAGCCGTCACGGAAAAGGAGGATGCCGACATGTTTGCCTACGATGAAAACGGGGATTCCGCCTATGTTAATTTCATGCACCTGCATCACGGGGCGGTCGTTCAGAGCTTAAATATGGAGTTCAGACGGAAACTTGCGGAGACTCCATCGGAAATCCTTTCAATGGCAATAGGGGAGATAGCCCGCAGGTTTGACCGCACTTTCAAGACGGTCATTGTGCCGTTTGAACCGGACGTGGAATTTGCCGGAGTGGAGTTCATAGTTCCCAAGAGAGGGGATAAGAGGAAGATTCTTGATGTGGGCATGAAGAATGTAAGGCAATACATGCTTGATAAGGAGAAATTGGCGGAGAAACTTGATCCTGAGAAAGGGGTGGAGAAACTGATGGAACAGATGAAAAGCGATTTCCGTCTTAATGTGCAGCCACGCCATATAGAATGCTTCGACAACTCCAATATACAGGGCACGAATCCGGTGGCAAGCTGCGTGGTCTTCCGTAATGGTAAGCCCGCGAAGCGTGATTATCGTCATTTTATCATAAAGACGGTGGTGGGGGCAAATGATTTCGCCTCAATGAAGGAGGTGCTTCATCGTCGTTATTCCCGGATGATGGCAGAGGGGGAACCGTTGCCGCAGCTTGTGGTGGTCGATGGCGGAAAAGGTCAGCTCAGTGCGGCAGTGGAGGCATTCGATGAAATGGGAATAAGAGGTGAAGTGGCACTTGTCGGTATAGCAAAACGGCTTGAGGAGATCTATTTCCCCGGCGACCAGTTGCCGCTTTACATCGACAAGAAAAGCCGCAGTCTTCAGGTGGTTCAGGCGTTGCGCGACGAGGCTCACCGCTTCGGCATCACCCATCACAGGCTCCGGCGTTCAAAAGGACAGGTGTCAAGCGAACTTGACAGCATAAAAGGGATCGGTACGGCTACGGCAAAGACCCTCATGAAGGTATTCAAAAGCGTCAAGCGTATCCGCGAGGCAAGTAGGGAGAGCCTTGAGGAGGCGGTGGGTAAGTCAAAAGGTGGTATAGTCTACACCCATTTCCATCCTGCGGACACTGAAGGGAAAGATCCGATTCCTGAAAAATGATGAAACTTTGTAATTAAAAATAGACGAAAATCATAGATTTGCGTTATAACAATAGGGGGTGGTGGCTGCTGAATAAAAAAGAAAAAATCAAACGCTATGAAAAGGAAAGATAATGATAAGCCTAAAAAGGCAATACGTATGAAGAAGTCGGAACTCCAGGAAAAGATATTGGCTTTTCTTGAGAAGGAGAAGAAACAGGCTTTCAACTATAAGCAGGTGGCTTTCGCAATAGGCGCGGGTCATCCGGCAAACCGCAATGATGTCATCAACATGCTTGACGAGCTTGCGGCGGCAGAAGTGATTCTTGAAGTGGATTTGGGAAAATATAAGGCAAACAGCAATCGTGTGTCGGAGAATATCGGTATCTTTGTTCGTCGCAGCAACGGCAAGAACGGAGTCATGATAGATGATGACACAATTCTCGTGGCAGAACGCAACTCAATGCATGCGCTCAATGGCGACAAGGTGCGTGTGGAGATTTCTGCAAGCCGTAAAGGTCAGGAGCCGGAGGCAAAGGTGATCGAGATATTGGAGCCGAAAGACCAAGTGTTCATCGGCACCCTTAACGTGGAGAAGAACTATGCTTCGCTCGTCACGGATTCTAAATTCCTTGCCGCCGACATCATAATACCACGCTTGAAACTGAAGGGTGGCAAGACGGGCGACAAGGCAATAGCCCGCATCACGCAATGGAGAGATGAGGAGATGAACCCGCGTGGCGAGGTGGTCGACATCCTTGGTAGGAAAGGGGAGAACACAGCCGAGATGCATGCCATACTTGCAGAGTTCGGACTCCCGTATAAATATCCGGAGAATGTGGAGAAGGCAGCTAATAAGATTGATGCCGGAATCACGCCGGAAGAGGTGGCTAAACGTGAGGATTTCCGTAATGTCATCACCTTCACTATTGACCCGCGTGATGCAAAGGATTTCGATGATGCGCTCTCCATCCGTCAGCTTGCCAATGGTAATTGGGAGATAGGTGTGCACATCGCAGACGTTACGCATTACGTCACGCCCAACACCATCATAGACCGGGAGGCACAGCAGCGTGCCACGAGCGTATATCTCGTTGACCGTACCATCCCGATGCTCCCCGAGCATCTTTCCAACGGTATATGCTCCTTGCGCCCGGATGAGGATAAACTGACATATTCCGCAATATTTGAGCTTGACTCAAAGGCGAACGTGATCAACTACCGTATCGGCAGAACAGTGATACGCTCTGACCGTCGCTTCACATACGAGGAGGCACAGGCAATCATAGAGGGTGGCGAGGGTGATTTCGCAAAGGAGATACTGACTCTCGACAAACTTGCCAAGGAGTTGCGCCGTCGCCGTTATGATAACGGTGCGCTTGAATTTGACCGTGCTGAAGTGCGCTTCGAAATCGATGAAACCGGCAAGCCGGTCAGTGTCTATTTCAAGGAATCGAAAGATGCCAACAAGCTTATAGAGGAATTTATGCTCCTTGCCAATCTCACCGTGGCAGAGAGCATCGGCAAGGTGCCGAAAGGTAAGAAGGCAAAATCATTTGTCTATCGTGTGCATGACAATCCGGATCCTGAAAAGATTACCAACTTCTCGCAGATAGCACTACGATTCGGCTTCAAGGTGAAATCGGAAGGAACGGCGAAGGAGGTCAACAAGAGCCTTAACAAGATGCTTAAAGACGTGAAGGGTCGGGGAGAGGAGAATATGCTCGCGATGCTTGCGATACGCAGTATGGCTAAGGCGACATATACCACCGACAATGTGGGTCACTATGGTCTTGCCCTTGACTACTACACCCACTTCACATCGCCGATACGCCGTTATCCCGACATGATGGTGCACCGTCTTCTTGCCAAATATGCCGATGGTGCACGTAGCACCGACAAACTGAAACTCGAAGACCAGTGCCGCCATTCCTCCGACATGGAGCAGCTCGCTGCTAATGCCGAACGCGCGTCAATACGCTACAAGCAGGTGGAGTTCATGCAGGACCGACTCGGAGAGATTTATTCGGGCGTGATTTCCGGAGTGACAGAGTGGGGACTCTACGTTGAACTTGACGAGAATAAGTGTGAGGGACTCGTGCCGGTAAGAGATCTTGCCGATGACTATTATGACTTCGATGAGAAGAACTATTGTCTTATCGGAAGAAAATTCCACAATAAGTATACTCTCGGAGACCAGGTGAAGGTGCAGGTGGCGCGTGCCGACCTCGACAGGAAGCAACTTGACTTCGCACTTGTCTCTGACGACGGTAATCCCAACAAGCCGTTGAGAGAGCCGAAGAAGAGCAATCCGCGACACACTCCCAACGACAAGAAGAAAAGTCGTTCGCATGGCGGCAACAAGCGTCGTCAGAAGAAATGACTGATGGAATAAATAAAGGTTAACCGACCTCAATAATAGTATACCTAAATTTTATAATCCTGAATAATGAATCGAAAGAACATTTCAACATTTATGGGGGGCGTCGCACTCATTGGCGGGTGTGGCGCCGCTCATGCATCAGATGATGTGGTGGTGGCTACCGATGCCTATACTTGGAAAGGGGATACTCTCTACCAGGATGAATTCAAGGCATGGACAGTCAACCCATACGAGATACGCTCCACGTATAAGGGGCGTCCCGGCTACTTCATGCCCATAGATCAGGTATGGAAGAGGAAGAACGATCTCTCCGCATATCCGAAAGTGAGTGGTGGAAACCGTCTGATGGAGGCTATCTATAATATGGGTCTCGATGAGATGGTGAATGCCGTAGAGCCAGACACGACTCTCCGCACCGGTAAGGAATGGGCAGGCGTGTGGACTCGTGACGTCAGCTACTCCATCATCCTCTCCATGGCAGCTCTACAGCCGGAAGCATCGATGATCTCTCTGATGAAGAAGGTCAATAAGGAGGGGCAGATCATACAGGACACCGGATCGGGTGGCGCATGGCCAATCTCTACCGACAGGATGATATGGACCGTGGCAGCATGGGAGATATATAAAGTGACCGGCGACAAGAAATGGCTTGAGACGGTATATCCCATCGTGCAGCGTTCGTTGGCAAAGGATGCCAAGACAGTCATGAGCGACAAGGGGCTTGTGAAGGGTGAGACATCATTTATCGACTGGAGAGAGCAGAGCTATCCGAAATGGATGCAGGTGGCAGACATATCCCAGAGCGAGGCGATGGGCACAAACGTGCTGTATGCGGCTGCCCTCAATTGCGCGTCGGAGATGGCTGCCGAACTCGGTAAGAAGGTGGAGAGTGCCGAATATAAGAAGGAGTCGGAGACATTGTCGGCTGCAATCGACAAAACTTTCTGGATGCCTGACAAGGGCTACTACGGTATGTACACTTACGGACGCGACAATAAGATTCTCAATCCGCGTGCCGAGACTCTCGGTGAGGCTCTTGCCATACTTTATGACATTGCGCCCGCCGACCGTCAGAAATCAATCTCGGAGAATAACCCGACCACGAAGTTTGGTCCGGCGATATTCTATCCGCAGATTGCCGACATGCCCAATTACCATAATAATGCCCTGTGGCCCTTCGTGGCATCTTACTGGACACTCGCACAGGCGAAGGCCGGTAACGAACAGGGTGTGATGGAGGGTATCGGAAGCGTCATACGCCCGGCTGCTCTTTTCGCAACTAATAAGGAGAATTTCAATCTTGATAATGGCGATATATTCACCGAGCTGAACTCCTCCAACATGCTCTGGAGTCTTGCCGGAAATCTCGCGCTCACCAACCGCATCCTTTTCGGACTGAACTTCGAGAAGGATGGTCTCAGAATATATCCGTTTGTGCCGAAAGCTCTTGCAGCCGATCGCACATTGTCGGATTTCCCTTATCGTGGAGCACGGCTCAACGTGACTGTGAAAGGGTATGGAGATAAGGTGAAGTCAATGACTGTAGACGGAAAGGAGTTTGACATAAAGAACGGCACTCTTATCCCTGCGAAGAAACTGAAGGGGAATGTGGATATTGTCGTGACAATGGCAGACGAGCCGATCTCTCCGATGAAGATTAATAAGGTGAATAATTCCAAGGCACCGCTCACGCCTCAGACTTGGCTCTCCACCGACAGCCGACTGGCAAAGGCAGGCGTGCCGGTCTTGAATATACTTGAATGGAACCCGATAGAGTATATCGCCGGATACATTGTGCTACGTGACGGCAAGGAGGTGGGACGCACTCGCCAGACTTCATGGCCGGCAACGGAAGAGGGGGAATGGCAGGTAATAGGCGTGTCGTCAAACGGCACACAAAGCTTCGCCTCAGAGCCGCGTAGCAATCGTCTGCATGGATTCTTCGACATGGCGGGGGAGAAGCTTTCAGTGGCATCTCCTGAAGTGTCATACGCGCCCGAAAACAATAAGGTTGAGGGGTATCGTGGAAATGGATTCGTGGAGACGGATCATTCGTCAGCCCCGGTGGTCATGACTATAAAGACCGGTGATGCAGAACTGCCCGGTGGAGAGTATGCGCTCTCATTCCGTTATGCCAATGGAAACGGACCTGTAAATACAGAGAATAAGGCAGCCGTCAGAAGTCTTTATGTAGATGGCAAAGATGTGGGCACAATCGTCATGCCCCACCGAGGTGTCGGCAACTGGAATGATTGGGGAATGACCAACAGCGTAAGAGTGATGCTTGCGCCGGGCACACACGAAATAAAACTTGTGCTGAATCCGGAAGATGAGAACATGAACCTTCACACTAACCACGCCCTTATCGACGGCGTGGTCATAGAAAGGGTGAAGTGATCTGCAAATAGGGAGGGGGAAGAGACCCAAGGCGTCTTTTCCCTCTCTCTTGCTTTTAACTATTGCTTATTATAATTATCTCTAATTTTACTTGTCCCTAATCCTGTCGTCTTATATTTTTTAATTTTATCCTTCATAAAATAAAAAAAAGAGAACATTATGGACAGATCTAAAATCAGAATTATTTCAGCAGTATTAATTGCCGGAGCGGTATTGCCTGTATCGGCAAAGAAACCTAAGCACTACACGAATCCTGTCATATCAGTAAGTGCACCCGACCCGACGGTGATACGCGACGGAAAGGGAACATACTATCTCTATGCTACCGAGAACACGAGAAACCTGCCTATTTTTAAGTCGGACAATCTTGTAGACTGGAAATTCGTGGGGACGGCATTTACTGAAGAGACACGTCCGCAGATGGTGCCCGACGGAATGATATGGGCACCCGACATCCAGAAGATCGGCGATAAATATGTGCTCTATTATTCCAAGTCAAGATGGGGAGGGGAATGGGAATGTGGCATAGGAGTAGCCACGTCAGATTCACCGGAAGGACCATTCACCGACATGGGGAAGATGTTTATCAGCAAAGAGATCGGGGTGCAGAACAGTATAGATCCGTTTTACATTGAGGATGACGGGAAGAAATATCTCTTCTGGGGTAGCTTCAGGGGTATCTACGGCATAGAACTTACCGAAGACGGGCTCCGTGTCAAACCGGGTGCCGCTCCGGTGCGTATAGCCGGAACGCTTACGGAAGGCACCAATATCTTGAAGCATGACGGATATTACTATCTTGTCGGTTCGGCAGGCAGCTGTTGTGACGAGGACAGGAGCACGTATCACGTGGTTGTGGCTCGTTCCAAGCAACTCTTCGGGCCGTATGTTGACAAGGATGGACGTCCGGCACTTGATAATGGATTCTCCCTTATGCATGAGGGTGATGACAAGGTGGCGGGTCCCGGACACAATGCCAACTTCGTGACAGATGATGCCGGACAGCAATGGATGCTCTATCATGGTTGGGATAAGGCAGACTATGAAGTAGGGCGTAAGGTATATCTCGATCGGATATATTGGGACGAAAATGGCTGGCCCCGCACTGCATCCGGACATCCGACGGAAAAGGGGGAGCGTCCCGTCATACGCAGATAATCCTCGATCCTCATTGAAATGTGGCAACAATAGCTAAAAAATGCGTAAAAAATAAGAAAATGGAAAAGGTTGATACAAAGAGATGTATCAGCCTTTTATGTTTTTTAGCAAATAAAATATGGAAAAATGTTTGGTCAGTATCGAAATAATGTCTAACTTTGCAGTGGGTGAGTCCTGCACGACGTGCTCCCCGTAAATCCCCCAGATCTTGACCGAAGCAAGGGTAGCGGGTTGAGCTGTGCGATGCAGATCGCTCATCCACTTGCCTCTTTAGCTCAGTTGGCCAGAGCACGTGATTTGTAATCTCGGGGTCGTTGGTTCGAATCCGACAAGAGGCTCAGGAAATGCTGCTTGCAGCATAGCGTTGAATGTTTTTCATAATTTTGTTTTGGCGGCGTGTTTGTGAAAGCATGCCGTTTTTTTATGTTCAAGCAGGATTTGCAGGGAATTTATTTAAATCAGAAAATATGTATATCTATAATATTACATTTGTCATTGCCCCCTATATGAAGGAGAATTTTCTCGGATGGATAAGAACGGAGGCGTTGCCTCTTCTTTTTCCGTCTGAGGGGTCGGCGTGCAATCCACGTCTGCAGACCGTGGTTGAGGCAGGGGGAGAGAAACCCGGACCGGAGCATGGTCTGAGTATCGCACTTCAGGCTGAATTTTACACAGAAAAAGAGGCTCATGACTGGCATGACATCCGTCTGCCGGAGGTGTTGGGAAGATTCAATGCAAAATTTGGTCCACACGCCGCTTTTTTCATCACGTTGATGGAAGTCTTGTCCTATGAATGAAAATAGTTCCAGCGGGCTTAAAACCGGCTCAGGAGTGGAAACTCAGTCAACTCACACAATAACCCGTAAGATCAGACCGGAACATGATTTCGAAAGGGTGATAATGGGTATAGACCCTGGCACCAACGTCATGGGGTATGGAGTGCTCGGCATAAACGGAAAGCAACCATCGGTGATAGTGATGGGAGTGATACAGCTCAGTAAGTTTGAGAGCCATTACCTGCGTTTGGCAAGGATATTTGAACGTGTCACGGGTCTTGTGGAGCAATATCTGCCGGATGAGCTTGCCATAGAGGCTCCCTTCTTTGGAAAGAATGTGCAGTCAATGCTCAAGCTTGGACGTGCGCAGGGAGTGGCTATGGCAGCGGCATTGTCGCGCGACATACCTATCTGCGAGTATGCCCCTCTTTCAATAAAGCAATCTGTCACGGGAAGCGGGTCGGCGTCAAAGGAACAGGTTGCCAACATGCTCCGCCATATCCTTAGGATACCTCAGGAGAATATGCCGCGTCTTCTTGATGCCACAGATGCACTTGCGGCGGCATTGACCCATTTTTATGAGACGGGTAAGCCTAAGGTGGAGAAGGGTGCGAAATCATGGGAACAGTTCCTGAAGCAGAATCCGGACCGCATAGCCCCGCGCCGGAAATAAGATGGTGTTGACCCCACCGGTATAAACGATAGTGTGATTCGTGTGTTAAGAAAATATATTTGGTACCATAAAAACAGAAAATATGGATAGATATGAGAAAACATTGAGCGACAGCAAGGTTGTCGCAGACGATGCATCGGTAGCAGCTGAAGTCAGCAAGATAGTTGAGAAATCTGCGACGTATGCCACCCCCGATGTCTATAAGTTTCTTTTCAGTTCGATAGATCTCACGACATTGAGCACAGAAGACAGCCAGGAGAGCGTCGCTGCATTCACTCGCCGTGTAAACGATTTCGACAATGATTATCCGCAATACGATAGCGTGGCTGCGATATGTGTCTATAGTAATTTCGCAGAGGTGGTCAGCTCAAATCTTGACGTCACAGGTGTTGACGTGGCAGTTGTGGCGGGTGGTTTCCCCTCAAGTCAGACATTCACGGCTGTGAAGGTGGCAGACGTGGCACTTGCCGTGGCAGGAGGTGCCAATGAGGTTGACGTGGTGATGAATCTTGGCTATCTTCGCGATAAGAATTATGAGGAACTCTGTGATGAGCTGATAGAATTGAAGCATACCGCCAAGGATGCGAAACTAAAGGTGATTCTTGAAACGGGAGCGTTGAAGACCGCTAAGGCAATCAAGGAGGCGTCGATACTTGCAATGTGGAGCGACGCGGATTTCATCAAGACTTCCACGGGCAAGATTTATCCCGGCGCATCGCTTGAGGCGGCTTATGTAATGTGTGAGTGCATCAAGGAATATTATGAGCAGACCGGCAGAAAGGTTGGTTTCAAGGCTGCGGGTGGTATCCGCACCACAGAAGAGGCTGTGCACTACTATGCGATTGTAAAGGAGGTTCTGGGCGATGAATGGCTCAACCGCGATCTGTTCCGTATCGGGGCAAGCAGTCTTGCCAACAATCTTCTTTCTGTCATGACCGGAGAGGAACAGAAATATTTCTGAGATTCTAAAAAATCCGTCCGATTGTAAGATTCGTTTAAAATATTGGATTCTCGTGAATATAGGTCGCCCCCATCCTTCAGTCGTAGGATGGGGGCGATTTCATATATTCTCGGTTGTAAAATCAGATTTCAAGACCGAATTTGTCGAGCATTGCCTGAAATTCCTCATCAGGCACCCTCTTATAGGTGACGGTCTTCGACATGTCTAAGGTGAATCCCTTGTCAGCTTCCATGATTAGCTGTCCCAGGATCTCTGTCTTTGACATATCCTCATACTTCTCGTCCATAAGATTATCGACCCAGCACCACACCATCTCATCTTCGTCAAGGCTTATGAGCTGGTATACGTCTGGCTCACTGTTTCGGTCCATATATACAATGAAATTGTATGCAGGTTCATACACATAGCCGTCCGGCTCGATCATGCCTACAGTCTCCCCTTCATATTCCTGTAGATAAAGGCTATAAATTTTCGTGTCAGACTTTATATATAGATAGTGGTCAGGGGAATTGGTCCATACTCCGACAAGATCGGATTCAGTCCTTACGACAGGATCATCGTCGCTGCATGACGAGAAGATAAAAGCTATTGCGGAGATTAATACGCAACAGAATAAAGCGTTGGCTTTCCTTAGATTATATGACATATCGGTATGTACTGTTTAGTGGCCCATGATGAGAAATTGCTAACAACGTCATCATTTGACCATTAATGAAGATGCAAAGTTAATCTCTGTATGTGAGAAAACAAAAAAAATGCTATTCAAATAACAATTTTTCACTATTTCCCCGCAAATTATACGTCATAGATTATACGTCACAGAAAAGAAAAAGGCGTTTCATCGGAAACGCCTTTTTGATATAAAGATAAATTATAATTATTCTTTATACTTCTTAAAAATGATGGCTGCGTTATGACCTCCGAAGCCGAACGTATTTGAAAGAACGGCATTGATTTCGCGTTTTTTCGCTTTGTTGAAAGTGAAATCAAGGTCATAGTCCACTTCAGGATCATTGTCACCCTCTACATGGTTGATAGTCGGGGGCACGATACCATCAGTAATCGCTTTCACGCTGAAAAGAGCCTCGATAGCGCCGGCTGCACCGAGAAGGTGTCCGGTCATTGATTTAGTGGAGCTGAGACTCACTTTGTAAGCGTGGTCACCAAACACTTCTTTGATAGCCTTAGCCTCGCTGATATCGCCTACGGGAGTGGAAGTGCCGTGAAGATTGATATAATCAATATCTTCCGGTTTCATTCCAGCATCCTTGAGTGCATTCTCCATCACAAGTTTTGCACCGAGACCTTCGGGATGAGTGGCAGTGATGTGATAAGCATCCGCACTCATGCCGCCGCCGGCGACTTCTGCATAGATGTGAGCGCCGCGAGCCTTTGCGTGCTCAAGTTCCTCAAGCACGAGAGCAGCAGCACCTTCTCCGATTACGAAGCCATCTCTTGAGCCGGAGAATGGGCGAGACGCACTTGCAGGGTCATCGTTGCGGGTGGAAAGTGCTTTCATTGAGTTGAAACCACCTACCCCGGCAGGGAATACGGCAGCTTCCGCGCCACCTGCCACAATAGCGTCAGCCATTCCGAGACGTATCAGATTGAAAGCATCTACGAGTGCATTGTTTGAAGAGGCACAAGCAGAAACGGTGCCGAAGTTAGGACCGCGGAAGCTGTGCTCTATGGAGATATGTCCGGCAGCGATGTCGGCAATCATTTTAGGAATGAAGAAAGGGTTGTATTTAGGACCCTGCTCCTCACCGTGGAGGGCAAAATATCCGGCCTCCTCTTCGAAAGTGTGGAGACCACCGATGCCGGCAGCAAATATCACACCTACGCGGTTTTTGTCTACATTTTCATTTTCAAGCTTTGCATCATTGATTGCCTCGTCGGCTGCCACAAGGGCATACATTGCGTAGAGGTCGAGGGTGCGGGCTTTCTTGCGGTCAAAATGATCGGCAGGATTAAAGCCTTTTACCTCACATGCAAACTGAGTCTTGAATTTCGACGCATCGAAATGCGTGATAGGCCCCGCTCCGCTTACGCCGTTGACAGCATTTTCCCATGCTGTCTTGGCATCATTGCCAATGGGAGTGAGCGCGCCGAGTCCGGTTACTACAACTCTTTTTAATTCCATATCGGGAAGTTGGTGTGGGGATAGGGTTAATTAGTTAGCGTGCTGCTCGATATATGTGATGGCGTCACCTACAGTTGTGATCTTCTCTGCGTCCTCATCGGGAATTGTGATGCCGAATTCTTTCTCGAACTCCATGATGAGCTCTACTGTGTCAAGTGAATCTGCACCGAGGTCTTTGCTGAACTCTGCTGCGGGTGTAACTTCGTTCTCGTCTACTGTGAGTTTGTCTACGATGATAGCCTTTACTCTTGACTCGATATCTGCCATAATTGCAAAATTAAATTTGTTGTTAATATTTATTTTTCCTTATTTCAGATTGCAAAGTAAGCGAAAATTTTTCAATTGATGAAATTTTTCGCTAAAAATTGCACGTAAATTTGGATTATGTGCAAAAAAAGGCGCATTCAATGCGCCTTTTTTACTATTTATGCTGTTGATATTGTTCAGACGGTCCAAGTCTCGCAGGTCTTGAGCACCATATCTTTCAGTGAGGTGAAGCCTTTCTTGGCTTTCACTTCCTCCACCTGTGCCTCTACGTCGTGTTCGTATGTCGGAGCCTCCACGTCGCGGATTACGCCGAGTGCCAGAGGCAGGTCATGTCCGTCCATGAGGGCAAGCTGGCGGTGTAGGATGTCATCGACTGCATGGGCGTCATGCACGAGCACATCGTCGATCGTGTATCCATCCTCGCCTATCACGACTGCCTTGATGTTGAAGCCGTCGCGCACCAGACCTTTCTCATTATTCTTTCCGAAGAGCATCTTCTCGCCGTGATGGAGAGTGATTGTCCTTTCGGCGCGTACCTCTTTATCTGAAAGCCATGTGTGGATGCCGTGGTTGAAGATTACGCAGTTCTGAAGCACCTCCACCACTGCTGTGCCCTTGTGTCGTGCGGCTGCCACCATGATTTCACGTGTGGTGTCGAGTGATATGTCGAAACCGCGTGCGAAGAATTTGCCACGTGAGCCAAACACCAGCTCAGCCGGGATGAACGGATCTTCCGTTGTACCGTAAGGTGAGGATTTCGATACGAAACCTCTGTCGGAGGTGGGAGAATACTGTCCTTTTGTCAGACCATAGATCTTATTGTTGAAAAGGAGTATATTTATGTCGATGTTCCTGCGCAATGCATGAATGAAATGGTTGCCGCCGATAGCGAGACCATCGCCATCGCCCGAGATCTGCCATACGGTAAGGTCAGGACGTGCTGTCTTCAGACCTGTGGATATAGCTGCCGCACGCCCGTGGATTGTATGCATACCGTAAGTATTCATATAATAAGGTAGGCGTGACGAGCATCCGATACCGGATATCACAGCGGTGTCTTTGGGAGCCACTCCGATTTCAGCCATAGCCTTGTGGAGCACATTCAGGATGGCATGGTCGCCACATCCGGGGCACCAGCGTGCTGTCTGTTCATTTTTGAAATCGCTTGCCGCGAAAGTCTTTGTCATGTTCTCTTCCATAAGGTTTATGCTTCAGCTATATGTTTTTTCACTCCGTCTGCAATCTCTTTTACGAGGAATGGCTGTCCCTCGATTTTGTTTATGCGCAGAATCTCCTTGTTGGGAAGGTGCTGCTGTAGATAGTCGGCAAACATACCGGTGTTGAGCTCAGCTACAATCACGCGTTTGTATTTCTTGAGTTCGGACAATGCGTTCTTGGGCAGCGGGTTGATGTAGCGGAAATGGGTTACAGCTGTCGGAATGCCCTCGGCATTGAGTTCGGTGGCGGCGGTCAGTATATGTCCGTAGGTTCCGCCCCAGCCCACCAATATTGTGTCGGCATCGGGATTGCCTTGAATTTGAAGTTCGGGAATATCGTTTGCTATGCGTGCGATCTTCTCCTTACGCACCTTTACCATGTGCTCATGGTTAGGACCATCTGTGGAAATTACGGAAGTCTTGAAATCCTTCTCCAGACCGCCTACACGGTGCATACCTTTCTCCGTGCCGGGGATAGCCCAGTAGCGGGCTAAAGTCTCCATATCCCTGTCAAATGGTTTCCAGCCATTCTCAAGCTGTTCTTTTGACACGAAGTTGGGTTTGATTTCCGGGAAATCAGACTCTTCCGGTATTCTCCATGCAGAAGAACCGTTGGCGATGAACGCATCGGTGAGAAGAATCACCGGAGTCATGTGCTCGATTGCGATTCTTGCAGCCTCGAAAGCCATAGTGAAGCAATCGGTCGGGCTTGCGGCAGCCACTACACAAAGCGGGCTTTCGCCGTTGCGTCCGTATAGAGCCTGCATGAGGTCGGTCTGTTCAGTCTTTGTTGGCAGACCTGTTGACGGACCACCACGCTGCACGTCGATTACGACAAGCGGCAACTCAGCCATTACTGCAAGACCGATACCCTCGCTCTTGAGTGCGAGACCCGGACCGGAAGTAGTGGTGACGGCAAGATGACCGCCGTATGATGCACCTATTGCAGAGCATACGCCTGCGATCTCATCCTCCATCTGGCATGCTTTCACGCCGAGATCCTTGCGTTTTGCAAGTTCGTGAAGGATGTCGGTAGCGGGAGTGATTGGGTAAGATCCGAGGAACAACGGGCGTCCGCTTTTCTCTGATGCGAGGATAAGACCCCATGCGGTTGCGGTGTTACCGTTGATGTCGGTATATGTGCCGGGCACAGTTGCTTCGGTCTCTATGCGGTATGTCGGCATGGATGCGTGAGTGTTGTGACCATAGTCCCAACCGGCATGTATCACCTTCTCATTAGCCTCATATACTGCGGGCTTCTTAGCAAACTTAGCTTTCAGTTTGGCGAGCACCTTATCAACCGGACGGTCGAGGAGCCAGCATAGCAGACCGAGGGCAAGCATGTTCTTGCACTTCATGATGGCCTTGATGTCCATCCCGGAGTCAGCAAGAGTATGCTTCAGCAGAGTGGTCATGGGCACGAGCATGATTCTGTCTGGATTGATGCCCAATTCTGTGATCGGATCTTCTGTCTGATAGAGAGCCTTCTTAAGATTAGCAGGCGTGAAAGAATCTCCGTCGCAGATTATGATTCCATCCGGTTTCAGATATTTCAGATTAGTTTTCAGGGCAGCGGGGTTCATCGCTACGAGCACGTCGGCACTGTCGCCGGGAGTATGGACGTTTTTGCCAACGCTCACTTGGTATCCGGAAACGCCACTTAGGGAGCCTTGCGGGGCACGGATTTCTGCCGGATAGTCGGGAAAGGTGGAGATTAGATTACCTTCGCCTGCCGAGACGTTTGAGAAGATATTTCCGGCGAGCTGCATGCCGTCGCCGGAATCACCGGCGAAACGGATCACTACCTTCTCTATAGTCTTTACATTTGTTGACTGTAGCATGTGTTTGGTTAGATTTAGGTTTAAAAAACACTGGCAATCTGTCAATAGATTGTCGCGCAAAGTTAGAAACTTTTTTTATTAAGAAAAAATTTAGGGAAATAAAAATTCAATAAATTTTTTCAATCCCTGTTTTATTTGCCTCATATATTAATAATATGTGGATTTTGACTGTTTTTTTGGGGGGCTGATACCGATTCGGCATTTTGATTTCAGAATGCTGAGCCGTAGGAGGCACGGTCGAGAGAGCGGTAGCCGATTGCCTCCGCGATGTGGCGGGCAAGCACATTCTCCGAGTTGTCGAGGTCGGCGATTGTACGCGCCACCCTAAGGATGCGGTCAAAGGCACGTGCACTCATGTTGAGCCGAGTCATGCGCTCCTTCAGTTTGGCGAGTCCCTCCTCATCGGGCCATGCATACTTATGGAGCAGGCGGGAGTTCATCTGTGCATTGCAGTGTATCCCTTTCTCACCTTGAAACCGGAGTTGCTGAATGCTTCTCGCCGCTACTACTCTCTTGCGTATCTCCTCGCTACTCTCTGCCGGAGTCTTGTCTGCCATATCGTCAAACGCCACAGGCTGTATCTCTATCTGAAGATCGATTCTGTCGAGCAACGGACCGGAAATTCGGTTCATGTATCGGCTTACTGCCCCTGGCGCACACGTGCATCGTTTCGTGGGATGACCGTAATACCCGCATGGACATGGATTCATTGAAGCCACGAGCATGAACGATGCCGGATAGTTGACGGTATATTTCGCACGCGACACGGTGATTATACGGTCTTCGATAGGCTGGCGCAGCACTTCAAGAACGTGACGAGGGAATTCCGGGAATTCATCGAGAAACAGGACCCCATTGTGGGCGAGAGATATTTCTCCCGGCATAGGTGATGCCCCACCTCCGACGAGAGCCACCGGGGAGACCGTATGGTGGGGCGTGCGGAACGGACGGCTCGTCATGAGCATTGATCCGCGTGCGAGCTTCCCTGCCACCGAATGTATCTTGGTGGTCTCAAGGGCTTCTGCAAGACTGAGTGGCGGCAGTATCGAAGGTATCCGCTTTGCCATCATTGATTTCCCTGATCCCGGCGAACCAATCATAAGGAGGTTGTGTCCGCCGGCACAAGCCACTTCGAAAGCCCTCTTGACGCTCTCTTGTCCTTTCACCTCTGAGAAGTCAAGGTCAAATGACTGTATTCCTGCCGCGAACAGCTCACGTGTGTTGATTCTTACGGGTTGCATGTCGGAATTGTCGGAAATGAGGGATATCGCTTCCATGAGATTCTTTACCCCATATACCTCAATCTTATTCACGACAGCCGCTTCCGTGACATTCTCAACAGGCACGATAAGTCGCTTGAATCCCAGTTCACGGGCTTTCACCGCCATGGGAAGAGCACCTTTGACCGGGAGCACAGAGCCGTCGAGCGAGAGTTCCCCCATCACCATATAATCGGCGAGATGCTCGGATGGAATCATATTATGCGCAGACAGAACCCCGATTGCCATAGGGAGGTCGAACGCGGCACCCTCCTTTTTTATATCGGCGGGCGCGAGATTGATTGTCGTTCCACGTCGGGGGAATTTTACGCCACTGTGGGTGATGGCGGAGACCATTCTCAGATGACTCTCTTTCACAGCAGTGTCGGGCAGACCGACAATGGAGAAAATCGATCCGGCACCTCCGTCGGTCTCTATAGTGACGGGAAATGCATCAATGCCCTGTATTGAGGCGGAATATACTTTTGTGAGCATCAGGATAAGATTCAGGTGATTGGGGATATTGGCTCATTTATGCTTTTTGGAGGGAGGGTACACTTCCCGAAATGAAGACAGTGCGTCGGCAGGATCCGATCCACGATAGCGTTGGTTGCCGTCGGGGGAGAATACTATGAAGAAAGGGGAACGCGTCACATTAAGAGAAATCAGCCGGCTGTCGGCGAGCCCGGCAGGCATCCATCCTCTTATCACGGCTTTAATCGAGTCGCTACGAAGAGGTGATTTCCATGCTATGGAATCAGCTTCAAGACAGATGTCGGCAATCACTCTTGTCGTGGAGTCGGGATATTCAGCGGCGAGTTTTCTTATTGAATCTACATACTCTTTTCGTTGCCCGAATCCTGAATTCCAGAAGAAAAGTAGGGTGGCGTTCACGGACTCTGTCCGTATTGTGTCTATTCCATGATGCAATGACCTTACCGCCATTGTCTTAAGTTTCCCCGGCGTCTTCACGTAATTATCCGGTTGGTCAGCACGTCCGATCATGTCGGTCCATTTCGGATGGCGGGCGTCATCCTCAAGAGCGAGCCATAGCCTTCTGAAAAGATGTTCATTCTCTTTTCTTGAAAATTCGGTGAGCAACAAGAGTGCTGACAGGGGCGATGATGGATCCTTCATGACGAACTCACCGACAGCCTCATTCCTTTTCGCCATATTGTCAGATGCCAGGATCTCGGCATTCTGTTGCCGCCATGCCGACAGTTCTTTATTTATATCGTTGCCATCCACATCCCATGAATAGGGGTTAGGGCTTTTCCCTGTGATTTTTATGTCATGTCCGCGTTGGGCATATATTGCCATAGGGATTTTTCCGGTTCCGGAGATATACACGATGGATGGTCTTACGGTCCGTCCTTTCACTACGGCTTTACCCCCGACCACGGGAGCTACCGTCTCGATCAACATTCCGCCTCTGCTGTCGGATGCATAGTATGCAATCTTGTAATTGGCGTTTATCTCGGGCGAAAGCTCAAACTCCAATGAAAATGAATTGTTTCTGCATGCGGCAGTGAGCAATAGAATGGATATGAAAAAAATGCGTATAATAGAAATCATACGCAAAAGTAACATATTTATTTAAGTCTCGCAACCGAGAAATAACGGAGAATAAAAAAAATACGGTCCTATTGGGATAAAATCACCCCTCTTTAATTTCAAAATCATCAGGAAGGGAGAAGGATGCCTGAGTAATTGATGCAGACGCAAGCAAGTCGAGAGGCAGTTCGGTCAATACTCCGGTCTCGACGTTCGTGCCGATCACGTACCATCTGTTGTTGACGAATTTTATGCCGTAAGGGGCGAAGAAGATAGAGAATTTGCCATTCTCGTCAGGTCGTCTCAACACGAAGTTCAGCACGTTGTTGTTGTGCATCGCCTCCACCACGTCATATAGTCCGAATTTATCCTCCGGAAGGGCATCAAGGTAAATTCTTTTGCCTAATTTTCGCAGATCATTGTCAAGGTCGGAATAGCCGAGCCGTTGAAGCATCCATATCTTCAGCAGCGTGGAGTTGGAATAGGGATCTCCGCAGATGTAATACCTGTGGTGGTCGCTACGATCACATTCAATTCGTATTCCGAAAAGTTGTTCGATGGCATGCCTATGGTTATGAAACGTGCGGAGGGCCAAGGGGGAATTGTCCTCGTTGAGAGCGGAAGATAGCCAACATTCGGCAATCTCCTCGAATTGTATTTTTTCTGCATGTCGTATCGTGTCTACGAGCCATACATATCTTCGAAATAAGTCGCGTTTCATTTCAAAATTGTAAAAACTGATTGACTTTTGAGCATCATGTGTGAATCTTGATATGTGCCAGATTTTTACACAATCTCAAACATAAGTTTAAATAACTGCTTTCTGAACGCAAATGTAGCTAAAAAAAACAGAACGACAAAGATTCGTTCTGTTTTTTGCGATGTTTAAACATTTTTATTAAAATAATATGTAATATTTAGGGTGTGTAAGCAACCTTATCACATATTCCTTATACAAAGTCATCTCCGAATTTGGATTTTACCTCATTTACGATTAATCGTATTTTCTGTTCGTCAGCTATAGGATATATCAGTAGGGCATTCTCTGTGTCTGCCACAATATAGTCTTTCAACCCGGCGGCTACAATTATCTTGTCGCCGTTGGCGGCAAACATTGTACCGGAGCATCCGTTGGCGAGCACCTTGCAGTTCTGTGTCACGTTGCCATCGGAATTTCTCGGGGATGCCTCATAGAGGGCTTTCCATGTGCCGAGGTCACTCCATCCGAGATCTACAGTCTTTACAAACACGTTGTCGGCTTTCTCCATAATAGCATAGTCGATGGAGATAGATGTGGCATTCGGGAATATGCTGTCGATGAATGCCGGCTCAGCAGGCGTGCCGTAGACTCCCTCTTGATTAGGAGTGAATAGCTGGTAGGTGTCGGGGTCATATTTCTCGAAGGCTTTCAGTATGCTTTCTGCCGACCATAGAAAGATTCCGGAGTTCCAGAAAAATTCCCCGCTTGCCAGAAACATCTCTGCCATCTTCAGGTCGGGCTTCTCCGTGAAAGATTTCACCTTCTTTATGCCGGGATAGGATGCCTCGGGCGCACCTTGCTGTATGTAGCCGTATCCGGTGTTCGGACCGGTAGGCTGTATGCCGAGAGTCAGTAGGCGGTCGCCGTTTTCAACAAACTCAAACCCTTCTCTGATAGCCTTCTCAAACTCCTTCTCCTTCAGCACGAGATGATCTGACGGTAGGGTGACTATAGAGGCGTGTGGATCAAGTGCGCAGATATGTCGTGCCGCCCAGCAGATACATGGTGCGGTGTTGCGTCGGGATGGTTCAAGGAGTATGTTCGACTCTCGGATTGCCGGGAGTTGTTCGCGGATTATGTCGGCATATTGACGGTTGGTGACGAGGATTATGTTCTCCTGTTTCACCACTGACGATATCCTGTCGACAGTGAGTTGCAGCAGGCTTTTGCCTGTGCCGAAGAAATCTAAAAATTGTTTCGGGCGGTCGTTGCGGCTGAAAGGCCAGAATCTGGAGCCGACACCGCCACACATGATTACGCAATAGCGATGAGAATTCATACTGTCCTGTTTTTTTAGTTATAAATGGCGGAGCAGTGGTTCCGCATTCATTTGGTCAATAGGTCAGGCTTCTGTGGCGGGCCGGAACTGATGTTTCACGCCTTCAACCACATTAAGCATGTAGTCGCCGAGTTTTTCAGCCTCATTGATTAGATCCATGAAGAAGATACCCTCCTGATAGCCGTATTCCTTATTATTGATGTTAAATATGTTGGAGTCTCGGAGATTGTTGCGGAGATTGTTGATTTCCCGCTCCTTGTTATAGGCCTTTATGATGAGAGAGTCGTCGGGGGTCTCCATCTCTTTCAATATCTGCATCATGTTGGCGAAGGCATCGTCCACAAGCACAAACATATTGTCGATTTCATTGAACACTCCCGGAGTGAACTTGACATGGTTCTGATGCTGGCGAGCCACCGTCTTTGCCACGTTGAAGCATCCATCGGCGATTGATTCGATCTCGCTCACCACGCGTAGCATGCCGGCTATACGCATTTTGCCTTCGGGGCTGAGACGTCCTTCCGACACATGGTTGAGATAGTTGCCGATCTCAATCTCCATTCTGTCGGAGATCTCCTCATATTTCTCAAGACGGTTGTAGGTCTCTGAGTATGCGGAATCTTTTTCCGGAAGATGCAGGATATCCTTTGCCATTTTAAGCATACGGGATACGCGCTCGCCGTAGACTACGATCTCCTTCTGTGCCTGGGTTATATTTAACTCGGAGGCAGAAAGCATTCCGCGTCCGATATATTTGAGAGAGAATTCCTCCTCCATATCCTTATTCTTGGCGGGCATTATCCAGCATACTATCTTCACGTATAGCTTGGTGAACCATATCATGATCATAAGGTTGCAGGCATTGAATACGGTGGGGAACATCGCGAGTCCGAAGGCTACGGATGCCTGGGCTTTTGAAGTGAGTCCGCCTTTGGGATCAAGCAGGGTGGAGTCTGCCATGGCAGACTCCTGCATGGCATCGATGTCGAGTGGATTTATGCCGTTGCACCATTGGGTGATGTTTGCCACCAGTTCCATAAACGGATGGAAGATACACAGCACGATAATGGATCCTATCACATTGAATAGCACATGCCCCATAGCGGTGCGTTTTGCGGCAAGATTACCGCTGAGTGACGCAAGGATAGGAGTGATGGTCGTACCGATATTGCCGCCAAGGATTATCGCGCATCCGAGAGAGAATGATATCCATCCCTGAGAACACATTATAAGGGTTATAGCGAATGTGGCTGCCGAGCTTTGTGCCACCATTGTGAGTATTATGCCAATGAAGAAGAAGATTAGTACGGAACCATATCCGAGGGTAGTATAGTTTGTCACGAAACTGAGCATTTCGGGATTTGCTTTCAGGTCAGGCACGTATTTGCTGATGAGGTCAAGACCCATGAAGAGGAAGCAGAAGCCAATCAGGAACTCACCGAACGATTTGTAGGTGCTCTTTTTCATGAACAGCATCGGGACACCGACAGCGAGAAGCAGGATGCTATAGTCGGATATGCTGACCTCAAAAGAGAAAGCGGAGATGATCCACGTCGTGACGGTTGTGCCTACATTTGCGCCGAAAATGACCGCCATGGATTGGGCGAGGCTCATTAGGCCTGCGTTGACAAAGCTGACGACCATAACGGTGGATGCGCTCGAACTTTGTATCAGAGCTGTGATTACGATGCCGGTAAGAATGCCGGTGACTCTGTTTTTTGTCATGATCCCCAGGATATTACGCAGACGGTCGCCTGCAACTTTCTGAAGACCCTCGCTCATCACCTTCATACCATAAAGGAAGAGGCAGACGGCGCCTAATAGACTGATGAAGTCAATAATTGTATAGTTCATCGGAGATGGTGTGATAATTTGTTTGTGGCAAATTTAACTAAAATTTTAGAACTTGGCAAGAGGATTTGGCGGTTTGGGTAGAATTGGCTATTTTTGCCGATGAATTTGGACCCTGATTTTTATTAAATGGGGCATTATCAGTGATGGAAACAATATAGATATGGATTTGAATATAATAGTTGCGGCAGGAAGAAACGGAGAGATTGGGCGAGAGGGTGACCTTATCTGGCGTATATCGTCTGACCTGAAGCGTTTTCGCAGTCTTACAATGGGTCATCCCATAATAATGGGACGAAAGACTTGGGATTCGCTCTCCAAGAAGCCGCTCCCCGGCAGAAGAAACATTGTGATGAGCAGAAACGCCGGTCTTGACGCTCCCGGAGCGGAGGTTGTGGATTCTCCCGAGGCAGCATTGCATCTGACGGAAGGGGAAACTCCATTTGTGATGGGTGGCGAACAGATCTACAGGATATTCCTGCCATACGCCACAAGGATATATCTGACGGAGATTGATGCCTCCTGTGACGATGCTGATGCATGGTTGCTGTTCCCTCCCGACTCCGGGCAATGGCGTCCCGAAGAGGTCGGTGAGATTGAGCATACACCGGATGGCATTGCCTACAGATACGTGACTTACGAGAAAATACAGACCAAGTGTTAAACGGAATACGTCGCCGCGACTTACAGATAGTAATAATTCTGAATACAAGACTTCTACGATGAAAATAGTGATAATAAATAAAAGTGATCGCACGGGAGGGGCAGCTATGGTCAGCATGCGTCTTATGCAGGCTATGCGTGATGCCGGTATAGATGCCCGTATGCTGGTGGTCGAGAAACTGACGGATTCTCCCTATGTGGTGAAGGCTGCCGGATCGCTTAAGATAAAATGGAAATTTCTCGTAGAACGACTTAAGATTTTTATTCTTAACGGCTTCCGGCGCGACACACTGTTTAAGATAGATACCGGTGCGAAGGGGCTTCCATTGTGGCGTCATCCGTTGGTGAAGGAGGCGGATGCGGTGTTGCTCAACTGGGTCAATCAGGGGATGCTCTCCCTCTCTGGTATAGAGCGGATGAAGCGTCTGAACAAGCCGTTGATATGGACGATGCATGATATGTGGTGCATGACCAGCCTATGTCATCATGCAGGGGGATGCACGGGCTACCATTCCATTTGCAACTATTGTCCGTTGCTTGGCAGACTGAGTCCCGACAAAATAGAGTCGGCGATGGTATGGGCAGACAAGAACCGGATCTACGACACGTATCCCTACATGAAATTTGTGGCAGTGAGCAACTGGCTTTATAATCGGTCAAAGGAGAGCTCACTGTTGAGATATAATAAGGGCGTATACGTCATACCCAACGTCTTCCCCATTGACCGTATCAAGGAGGTGAACCATCCCCCGCTGAAGGGTAGAAAGATACGTATAGGATTCGGTGCCGCCCGTCTTGACGATCCTATAAAGGGTTTCCCTGTGCTTATAGATATGACTCGGGTGCTGAAAGAGATGTATTCCGAAATAGCGGATGAGTTGGAATTGGTCACGTTCGGAGGCATCAAGGATGCTTCCTTGTTCAGAGAGATAGCGATAAGCCATCGTCATCTCGGCGTTGTGAGTGGGGAGGATGCCATACGCAAGGTGTATGAGGAGGTTGATATAGTCGTGTCGTCGTCAAGCTACGAGACATTGCCTGGCACTCTTGTGGAGGCACAGGCTTACGGGTGCATACCTGTAAGTTTTAACCGGGGGGGGCAGAGCGATATTATTGATCATCTGCAGACCGGCTATATCGCGCCATATTCATCTGATATGCGTCAGGCGGCGATGAACCTTTCTGTTGGCATATTGTGGGCGTGCAGCAAAGTTGTTGACGAGGTGGAGATGGAGCTGATGCGCAAGGTGATGCAATATGAGGTGAGACGCAGATTCTCACCGCAGGTGGTGGTGGATAAGTATATAAGGTTGATAGAGGAATGTAAATCAAATATTTAGTATTATGGCACGCGACCTTATAAGCAGATACGTATGGATAGTCGACACCCTGTCGCGCTACGAGCGGCTCACCCGTGAGGAACTGAATGCGCTATGGGTGAAGTCGCATCTTTCCGACGGCACACCTCTGCCGGAACGCACGTTTCATCATTACCGTCGTGCCATAGAGGAGAATTTCCATCTTGACATCTGCTGCGACAGTCGCGGACGTTACTACATAGACTCCGACACCTCACGTCAGGGACGTGCGTTCACCAACTGGATGCTTGATTCATATACGGTCAGCAGTGCCCTCAAGGATACCCACGTGCCTATAGAGCGTGTGGAGATTGAGGACGTGCCGTCGGCGAGGCAATTTTTGCCACAGGTGCTTGAGGCGATACGCTATTGTCGGAAAGTTGTGTTCACCTATGCAGGATTCAACCGCTCCAGGGCAGAGAGAGGGATTGTGTTTCGCCCTTATCTCGTGAAGAGGTATAAGCAGAGGTGGTACATGATCGGCTTTAAGGAGAAAGGGGAGGCGATACGCACGTATGCCCTTGACCGTATGACCGATATGAGGATAATGCGCGACTATTTCGATATGCCGGCAGATTTTAATCCGGATGATTATTTCGGCAATATAGTGGGCGTCACCACCTCCCTTGCCCCGGTGAAGAACGTGCGTCTCAAGGCCACACCCACTCAGGCTAAATATTTCCGGGCATTGCCGCTCCACGTGTCGCAGCAGGAGGAGGTGCACGATAGCTATTCGATTTTCTCCTATAGGCTGCAACTCAACTATGAGTTGGTGCATGAGATACTCGGACTCGGGGTGGCTGTTAAGGTGCTTGCACCGCAGGAATTGAGGGTGATGGTGGAGACGGAATTGAAGGAGACTTTAAAACAATATCAACAAGATAAATAATGGATAACGGGAATCGAAACCGGAAGTTGCCGGATAGTATATATGGCGAGGTTTCGGCATCATGTGCCGCTCTGCTTCGTCGTCATGCTGTCAGCGTTAGGTCAAACGTGCGCGACGCTCTTGCCGCCATCAACAGATTGTCTGGGGAGTCGATGACGCTGTTTGCAATTGATGATGCCGGCAATCTTGTGGGCACGGTCACTGACGGAGACGTGAGGCGCGCGCTTATAGCCGGCGCCGATATATCTGACTCCGTGGAGAGCGTGATGCATAGGGATTATCTTTATCTCACCCCGGGAGAAGACTGGTGCCTTCGCATTGCGGAGGGGAGACGCCGGCGTCTGACGCTGCTCCCCGTGGTGAGGTGCGGGCATATAATCGACATCGTTGATCTGAGCGCCATAAAGACGCGTCTGCCCATTGATGCAGTGCTTATGGCAGGAGGAAAGGGGGAGAGGTTGCGCCCGCTTACGCAAGACACACCAAAGCCGCTGCTGACCGTAGGTGAGAAGGCGATAATAGACTATAACGTCGATGAGCTGGAACGTTGCGGCGTGGAGCGGATATTCGTGACTGTCAACTATCTGGCGCATAAAATAGAGTCGCATTTCCGTCAGCGCACGGGGCGTGCGAAGGTGACTTGCATCCGTGAGCCAAAGCGTCTCGGCACGATGGGTAGCATGGCTCTGATTGACGGGATACACAGCGACAACGTGTTGCTGATGAACTCCGACCTTCTCACCACCCTTGATTTCGAGGAGATGTATCTGCATCACGTAAGAAGTGGGGCTGACCTCACGATGGCGGCGGTGCCCTACACCGTCTCTGTCCCCTTCGCGATTATGAAGATGGAGGGGAAGCGGGTGAAGGGATTGGAAGAGAAACCCACCTACAACTATTTTGCCAACGGTGGCGTTTATCTTATGAAAAGCAGTCTGCTCAGCCGTATAGTGGCGGGAGAATATCTTGATGCTCCGGATTTTATAACATCATTGATTGCCGACGGCGGAGAGGTGGGGTGCTATCCGATAGAGGGGACGTGGATTGATATAGGCTCGCCCGACGATTATCGCTATGCCAACGATCTGATGAAACGTCGTGTGGGGTTCAAATAAGAACGTAATAAACGGAAACATAACCAAAAACGAAATAAAACATGGCAGAATCTAATTTTATAGATTATGTGAAGATTCTTTGCCGGTCAGGAAAGGGTGGCGCAGGAAGCCGTCATTTCCATAGGGCGAAGTACGTGCCAAAAGGCGGACCCGATGGCGGCGACGGCGGACGTGGCGGTCATATTATACTTAAAGGGAACCGCCACATGTGGACGCTCCTCCCTTTGCGCTACCAGCGTCATGTCTTCGCTACCGACGGACAGAGCGGCGGCGCGGGACGCTCCTTCGGCAAGGATGGGGAGGACCGCATAATTGAGGTGCCTGTGGGCACTGCCGTATTTGATGCGGAGACGGGTGAATTTTTATGTGAGATAACGGAAGACGGCGAGGAGATAAAACTTCTTCGTGGAGGAAAGGGTGGTCTGGGCAACTGGCATTTCGCCACATCCACCAACCGCGCCCCACGTTATGCCCAGCCCGGACAGCCCGCCATTGAGAAGGCGGTGGTGCTGGAGCTGAAGCTGCTTGGCGACGTGGGTCTTGTGGGATTCCCGAATGCCGGAAAATCCACGCTGCTCTCCGCAATGTCGGCGGCAAAGCCCAAGATTGCCGACTATCCCTTCACGACGATGGAGCCGAGTCTTGGCATTGTCAACTACCGTGGCGACAAATCATTTGTGATGGCGGATATTCCCGGCATCATAGAGGGTGCCAGCGAGGGCAAGGGTCTCGGACTCCGTTTCCTGAGGCATATAGAGAGGAATGCCGTGCTGCTCTTTCTCATTCCCGCCGACAGCGACGACATAAAGAAGGATTACGAGATTCTTCTAAATGAGCTGAAGGAGTTTAATCCGGAATTGGCAGATAAGAGCCGGGTGCTCGCCATATCAAAGTGCGACATGCTTGACGATGAACTGCGTGAGGAGATTGCCGCCGAGCTCCCGGAAGGTATCCCGACAGTGTTCATATCGGCAGTGACGGGGCAGGGCTTGACTGAGCTGAAGGATATACTCTGGCGCGAGATTAATTCTGAGGAGAATCAGGTGAAGAGCACCATGACCCATCGTAATCTCGACGTGCGTCATCGTGTGGAGGAAGAGGATGAGTTCATCTTCCATCAGGATGACAATGAGGATACAGACTTCCCGATTGATGATGAGGATTGGGAAGATGAATTCTGGGACGAGGAAGACAGCGTAAATGGATAAACCGATAGAGATAGATCTTCACGGCATTCTGCGGTCGCGCCTTCCGAGGAATGTCGGGAGGATTGTGCCCGGATTTCTGATCTCCGGACTGGAGAGACTGATACGCCAGAAGGAACTTAACGAGATGCTGCGTGCCGCTTTCCCGGCACGCGGGTCGGCGTTTGCACGCAAGATCCTGGAGCATCTCGGAGTGACGGTTGAGGTGAAAGGTCTGGAGAATCTTGAAGGGCACCGTCGTCTGATGTTTGCCTCTAACCATCCGTTGGGCGGACTTGACGGCATCGCGCTCATAGCCGTGCTTGGTGAGAGATATGGCGACGACGGCATACGCTTCCTTGTCAACGACATGCTAATGAATGTGGAGCCGTTGCGCGACATGTTTATCCCTGTCAACAAATACGGACGCCAGGGGCGAGACAGGACACGCGCTATCAAGGAGGCATTGGAGTCGGAGATGCACATATTGCAATTCCCGGCAGGGCTCGTGTCGCGTCTGCAACCGGACGGCACTATCTCCGACCTTGAATGGCAGAAATCATTCGTGGCGAAATCCATAGAATCGCGGCGCGATGTCGTGCCCGTGAAATTCGAAGGGATGAATTCCATGGTGTTCTACCGCACGGCGAAATGGCGCAAGAAACTCGGACTGAAGGTCAACGTCGAACAGGCATTGCTCCCCGGTGAACTCTGCAAAGCAGGCGGGAAGCGGTTCCGTATAATCTTTGGTAAGCCGATAAGTTGGGAAAAATTGAAAGCGCGGGAAGAGAATCCACGAAATCTCGCGGCTGCATTACGAAAGATGGCTTATTCACTTGAATAAGCCATCTTTAAAAGTATTTTACAATTGTATTCACAGACTTGCCTTTAGAAAGGTGTGGTTTCATTCAGATGCCATCTTAGAAGCAAAAGATTCCCTTCCATATCTTTTATTGTCAACTCTTCCTCAGGGATACCGAGCCATTCAGTCTGATATTCCTCCCTTGTGACAGGTGACAGTATGGAACCATGGGCAGCCGGAAACATTTTGGGCAGTATGCCGCCAATAAGACCGCTGACCTTGATTTTACCTTCATTTGAAATCTCAGCCATACATAGATTACCGTTGACCACATACGTCAGCAGGAATGAATCCTGAAGAGGGATGAAGGTTTTTATCCAGTCATGCTTGGTCTGCTGCATGTAGAATTCCATACTCTCTCCAAATACGGAGTTTGGCATGGCATCAGGCAAAGAGAAAGTGAACAGAAGATCCGGAATGCCGCTGTTATTTATTTCATAGAGGGAATGGGTGAACATATCCATATAATATCCGGTATCTCCTTGCGATGACAGCAATCCCTCAAACATCGCCGTGCTTGGCATTTGTTGGGGAAGGACCGGAATATACTTACCTTCGGGTTTGAAATCCGAGGTGAATGTATATATCAGGAAGGCATCATCCCCCTCTGTATAAGTGCAATGATCTGTAGAACAGATATAATGCCCCTGGGTAAATATGATATGCCAAAGCAAAGACTCGGTCAACTTGACGCTTCTGATAAAGTTTCCCACTTCGTTATAAACATATACAGTCGAAGCCGGTGAAAGAATCGCGATGTCTCCGTTTGTGGTATTGACGGCAAAGTCAAGTATGTCGGGATATTCCCCGTGCCCATTCCCCTGAACGCCAATAGTATTCAAGAATTTACCGTCAGCCCCAAATGTAAGCACCTCCTTTCTTGAAGTCAGATCAAGAATATAAATTCTTCCATTATGTTCAATGATGCGGGCTGCATTTCCGATTGAAGCATTGGGAATGCTGTCGAGATGAATCCATTCATATTTGGAGATTAAATCACTTACCTTTACGATATGCTCCGAAGTATCCTTAAGAGATATATCCTTATCTTCTGTTTTTGTAGTCATACATGAAGACAAAATAAGCATCACTGCGAATACGAATGAAGTCTTCAGCGACATTGGAAATATGGTTCTCATATTGTTTGGAATTATGGTTGTCATCCTTGCTGAGGGATAAGAGAAAGTATCATTTTAGAGTATAGAATAGAAGGCTTCCATTCTTTTCTCCGGATTCCGATTCAAGATAGCCTATCAATTCATTGCCGTGTTGCCATCTTGGAAAGAAGGGGAACCCTTCCGATGTGGCGTTGACTGTGCCATTCTTAATCTGTCCCGTTTTGACATCATAGTAGCAGTATTGCCGCTGATTATCCAGAAGATAGCTCAACAGAACCATGTCGCCGGATATGAAACAATGAGTGGAAACCGCATATTGGGATAAGTTGCCGACATCAAGAGGTTTCCCTTCCGGGATCATACGTTTCCCAAAGTCATATCTGTATGCCGGATGCATCACTCCATCTTCATACATGTATAATGTATTGCCCTTTGAATCAAGCACGAATACATCATCCTGCATACGTTCCATGAACGTGTTTCCAACCCGGTATGAATCAAGTTCACCGACATCTGCAATCGGAATCAGATTGTCAATATGGTTCCCTTTCCTATCTGACATTATCACCATATTTGAATTAGACTTCAGATCAAGGTTGTCGGATAGGATGTTGTCACCGCAGATGAGTATGTTTTGAGCAGGATGATCCAATTGCACGTTCTCCAAGGGTTTTAGATCTGTGTCGTATTTAAGGATGGAAGCGGTGGCAATGTCCAATACGTACAGAGTGTCCTTGTCTGATGTAAGTGCGACAGGAGCGATATACTCGCCAAATCCATGACCTCTTGAGTTGATTCTTTTTGGAGAGATGCCATCTGCCAACGGATATCTTATAATCGATCCATTTTCGTCAAGAATGAACCACACGGAATCCGTGGCAACCAAATCAACGATATTACCGATTATGATGGAGTCATTATCAAGAGACACCTCACGGGTAAGTATATCCAAATCAATTTCACTCGGATCCATGGGGACAGAAGATAGATCGATCTGAATACATGAATTCCTTACAGACTCCTTGCATGAGGTCTGCATTACAATTGGCAATGCAGACACGATAATCACTATGATATTTTTCATTGGCGATAATTCATTAGTAACAATAGTTATAACCATGAGCATGGCATGTGCCGGAGTTCTCGAGATATTGCAACATGGGTGAACATGTTTCCATAGATGACAATAGAATTTGTTTCTTGTTCATAATCTAATATTTGTTTAGGTTATCTTTCCTTATATTTTGTTATCTCTTTCGGTACATATAAATTCTGTCTTTTTTAAATATGGCTTTTCAATACATATCTTATCAACACGATGCTTCCCTCACTAATTGGAGAATCCGCTATCGTAACTTTGGAGGGACTGATGACAGAAGTGAGACTCCCAATATTTTCAGAGTCAACTATACTGTACAAACCGGAGTCGTCAGAATAATCAATTATGGGGAAAGATATTTTTTCGTTGAAGTAAGCATTCAAGACATAACCTTTCCCGATTTCAACATTCCAAATAAATGTTATAAAATCTTTTAGGGTGTCGCCTCTTTTTAAGACAATAACCAAGTTGTCTCCGCAAAGCATTGTCTTAAGAGGTATTGTTTTTTCTGAACTGATTACTTCTAAACGAAGTTTTTCTAAATTTGAATAATGGTTTCCCAAATCAGATTTATTAATTCCCTTTTCTCCATAATCCAGATAATGCTGTTTGTTAAGCGTTTGAGTACCCGGATTGAACAAAAAAGAATAGTTCGTTATTCCCGGAGGGAAAAAAGCAATTTCTCCCGAAGGCATATCATGGAAACAGTTTGTCTGCATTGTCATGTCTGCCAGTATATAGTCATCATACTCAAAATTTTTGATTACTGTGCCTGATTCAGAATCATATACCATAATTTTCCGACTATCTTCCATCACGCTTTCTGGGATAAGCAGATGCTCATGATTGGAAATATCATGAATAAATCCGAAAAATACACCATCTGTTCCATTCCCCGGTCTTCTTGTAGGCAATAAGGATGCTTTTATCAGATTAAATTTAAAATCATAAAACAGTAACTGTGTAGGTGTCGCCACCTCGATACAGTCACTATGCTTGTTATATGATATGGCTGTGGCAATTGAATATTCGCCGGCACCATTCCCTATTTTATTGGTAGAATCTGATAAATATTTCCCGTCTGACGTATATACGAAAACCACATTTCTGCTATCAATTAAGATAATCTTATCATTGGTTCTCCACATGCTATTGAATCCGGATGGATAATGGTTATTGCCTAATTCAAGAGGAATAACCTCAAGTTTGTCCATTATGCTATCTACCGTAATATCTGTGGCTTCATCAAGGTTAATGATTGGTATTGAATCCGGACGATTACTCTTATTACAAGAATTTGCAATAAGAGTAATCATCATAATAATAGAAATACGATAATATAATCGAGAATTCATAGTACCCCGTTTTGTAATAGAAATTATTTTTTATTACCACGTGGAGGATTGATGCATGCAAATGTGGGATTACCGACATATTGGCAACGGTAATACATATATTCCCCACACATGGCAATCCGATTACCTTGAGTAAAGCACCTCCTATCTAATTCAGCACTACAAATTATGATTATTTCAGGCAAATCATCACCATCTGTCAGCGCTTCGATATTCTCTATAAGCAGAGAACAATAGGCATCCTTATTCTGGCTGAATGATTTTATGCCAAGATATCCTGCGGCTGTCAAGGCAACTGTTTCCATAGATGACAATAGAATTTGTTTCTTATTCATAATCTAATATTTGTTTAGGTTATTGTGGTTATAAAAAAGTCATTGAATTAAATTGATAAATTCAGTTTAATCATTTGAGGACTTCACGATAGAACAGTTCCTTCAAAATCCAAATTTTCCGCAATGACTGCCAACACACTGTCTCTTTTCTGAACAGGATACTTTACCATTCCAAGATACATGATGACTTTAGGTTGTTAGTCAATCTTCATTCTATATCGCAACAAAACTGCGCCGTCATTACGGATAATTGAATCGGCAACGAGCGGAGGACGATTAAACCCCATATCTAACTGATCATCCAGAAACTCTCCTCCGAAATTATATACAATATAAAAACTGTTTCCATACGCATCATCAGGAGCAATCATATTATTATGCATTGATATATTGTCATTAAAATACAGTTTGCCTGATTTTTCATCGTATATACAAGGCTCTGCCGTATCTTCATCCTTTACCGAAAGGCATATATACTTTCCTGCCATCATAGGCGTTGTAGTTAGAAATTGCCACCGCCTTTCTACCACATAATCCCTTGCCTTTGATTTATCCATTTCTGCTATCTCTATATTATTGAATGGTCGGGCAGTGTTAACCGACACATTGCCGATAAAGTTTCCGTCTTTGGCAGAGATCTTTGAGAATCCGTTGTATCCGGTTGATGAATATATAATAACCGAATCATTATCAGAAAGGAATCGTCTCATTCCAATCTTGTCTCTATGGTTATCATACGGATAGATTGAATGCTTTATGCTGAAAGAACTGTCAGCGATGTATAGCCGATTACCGTCTGAGTTCTCTATTTGGTTCACTCCCTCCATTGGCAACTCTGCAAGAATGAAACCTCCGTTACCCAATGGGCGAATAGCCCCGATGATAATAGGGGCATTATAGCTTCTTTTGAACATGCCGTTGTCGGAGCCATACTCATTTATCTTTTTCCCGAAGTTGTCAACAATAAATACCGATGAGTCTGTAACCGCGATGCAAGCAATCTCAAGATACTCTTGTTGCGCATGTCCCATTGAGTGTAATGTGAATAGCTGATTCCCATCCTTAGAATATGCATGTAACTTGTTTTTCCTTTTGTCAAGAATATATATCCCTTTGTCGGTCACCTGTAGTTCGTCAATGCCGGATATGGGATTCTCTATTGAGCCATGCAATGGAATGAATTCCACGGAATCAACAATTGTTGGTATTGTATTAGCCTGATCAGAATGTGAATAATCAATCTCATATAAAGTGGTTAAATCTGTACCGTTGCCCTTTTTAGTATTGTTGCAAGATACAAAAATAACGGAAACGATTCCTATGATAAGTGTAATTACTGATAATATCTTCATTGTCAAACTGTTATTTGTGGTGGTGGCATTTTACAGGCTTTTTCATTGGAAATACCCCTTCATCAGGACGAACCAGATTCTCACTCTCGATCCATTCTGCTTTCGGTTGGTCGCCATATCTTACGCTGTTAAGCGCAACCTCAATATACTTCTCTTTATTTTTGAGTCCCTCGTCATTGAGGAATATTTTTATCGGGAAGGCATAGTGGTTTTTATTTCTCAAAGCCAATGCCACGCAGTGGTTATGGTCGCTCCACAGAGGATTCTTTACTTCATACTCATAGACTAAGGTTTTGTCGGAGTTGGTATTATCTGGATTACGGAGCATGTTGATCAGCGGGGTAATATTGATGGAATCATTGCCGGTGGCTGCGATCAGTTCGGTCTCCATCATGTAGTCGGGTGACATGCCGATGAAATCTATTGCCAACGGATAGACTATTAGGGCATCCTTTACATCGGATTCAAAAACGGGACCGAGCAGGCTTGTGCCGACCTGACCATCGTAATGGTCAGACCGATATTGCGGATCTGGAGAGAATATCAATCGGGATTCGGCATCAGGATCTGACGTCATTTGGAATCCCTCCGGAGAGTTGACCGCCACATCGAGCGAATCCATTGACGCCCTGTAGGCATGTATATATTCATCATTGGAAGTTTTCCCTTTCGACATCTCACACCAATATACAAGTCGGTCGTAGCCAGGGACTGCATCATGAATCTCAGCGATTGTGGGAATCCATGAATAAGCAAATACGATGCTTATAATCAAAAAGGTTCTTTTCATCATAGTTTATTGAGATTACGTGGCTGTTATAAATATATTCGTCGTGGAAAAATTAAGAAGTATTGTCTAAACGGATGCTAATGGGTTTGAAAATATTGCAAAATTATACAATTCAAATGAAAGACACTTTCAAAATTGTATCAAATGTATTTCGATTTGTATTAAATGCTTCCCCATTCGCAAATATGATGTGTCTCACCCTAAATTCTGTCATTAAAATATGGGAAATTTCAGAATTTTTAGTGAATTTAGAAGTCTTTGAATGTATGTTGGGATTCCAGCATAATGAGGTTTAGACAACTTCAATTAAAAAGACTGATGAAATTCACAAGAAAGTATGGCGTTTTAACATTTCGGAATCAGTTTATACGACTTCTTGGGCGACTCTGCGACAATAGATATGAATCAGAAGCGGAGGAGAGATTGGATTTTACGTATTTTTTGTGGAAAAATAGATTTTTTAGGGTGGGGAGGTGTGAAAATCCGTTATTTCTGACTAATTTTGTAACTTAAACGCAAATGTAGTATTGTGGATGAGTGCGCATGTCGGCGGGAGAAGTCAGATTTTGCCACTTCAGCAACTATGACAGCTTGGAATTAACTCAAAAACATCAACAGATAAAGAATAATGGATAAAAACACCGTCACAGGATTACTGCTTATGGCAGTAGTGTTTTTCGGTTTCATGTGGCTGACGCCACGAAACACTCCGGAATCGGAACCGGAAGATTCCGGAAGCGTTCAGGCTACCGCTCCACAGGTAAGTTCGGTCGACTCGTTGTCAGACACGGAGCAGGAATGGCTTGTGAAAAATATCATTGAACATGGCGAGCAGGTGGTGCTTGCCGACAGCACCCACGCAGCCCGTCTCTCCGACGGCGCGATCAATCTCACTGCCGTAGGCGACTCCGTGAGTGGGACAGTTGCCGTAGATGGCAAACTCCTCAGCTGGAAGGATATATGCCGTGCCGACCTGAAGAAGATGTCGGTGCAGGAACAGCGCAAGGCTATCGAGATGGTGCGCACAGCCTCACTATCAATGGGACGCTACGGCAAGTTCTCCCGTTTCCTCTCCGGCACAGACTCCATCATCAATCTGGAAAATGATGTGCTTAAACTGCAATTGAGCGCAAAATCAGGCTCTATCACGCGTGCCGAGCTGAAGAAATACGACACGGAATACACTCCCGACGAAAGCCTCAAGCGCAAGGAGAGAGTGGTTATCTTCGAGAACGGCTCCAATACATTTGATTTCCAGCTACCCCTCCCGCAGTCGGTAAGCTCTGCCGATCTCTACTTCACTCCGAAGGTGGTCAACGACAGCACCATCCTCATGTCGCTCCCCGTGGCTGACGGTGCATTCTGGGGTATAGAATACACCTTGCCGAAGGGCGACAGCTACGTAGTTGGTATCAAGATTGTGCAGCAGGGGATGGCACAGGTGGTGGAGAGCAACAACCGCAACCTTCAGATCAACTGGCATCAGGACCTTATCCGTCAGGAGAAAGGAAAGATGTTTGAGGAGAGAAATTCCGCACTCTACTACAAGTTTGCAGGTGGCTCCGTGGAGAATCTTTCTGAGAGCAAGAACGACAGCGAAGAGCGTCAGGCAAAGATACGCTGGATCGGATTCAAGAATCAGTTCTTCTCTACAGTGCTTGTCAGCGAGAGAGCATTCAATACAGCCGACTTCCAGTCGACATTCCTGAAGAACGACCCCTATCTGCTGAAACGTTTCGACACCCAGGCAGTGGTCAACGACTACGACTGGCGTGCAGAGGTGCCGGCACAGTTCTCTCTCTTCATCGGTCCTAACCTCTATCCGCTTCTCTCGTCGCTCGACAAGAAGACAGTGGCAGACGAAGACCTCAACCTCACCAAGCTGATCCCACTCGGATGGTCAATTTTCCGTTGGATCAACACTGGCATAGTCATCCCGATATTCAATCTCCTCGGCTCGTTCATCTCCAACTACGGCATAATCATCCTGATAATGACGATACTCATCAAGCTCGTCCTCTTCCCGCTCACCTACAAGAGCTACAAGGGACAGGCAAAGATGCGTATCCTCGCCCCCGATATCAAGGAAATCAACGAGAAATATCCCGGCAACGAGAATGCCATGATACGCCAGCAGAAGACGATGGCACTCTACAACAAGGCGGGTGCCAACCCGATGGCAGGCTGCCTCCCGATGATGCTCCAGATGCCGCTCCTTTTCGCTATGTTCTCCTTCTTCCCCTCTGCGATAGAGCTGCGCGGACAGAGCTTCCTATGGGTGAAAGACCTTGCCGCGCCTGACGCCATAATCTCATGGAGCGGCAACATCCCGCTCGTGACCGAATATTTCGGCAACCACATCTCCCTCTTCTGTCTTCTCATGACCGTCACCAACATCATCTATACGCGTGTCAACATGCAGAACACCCCCGGTCAGATGCCAGGCATGAAATGGATGATGTATCTGATGCCCGTCATGTTCATGGTCTTCTTCAACAACTATGCTGCCGGACTTTCCTACTACTACTTCCTCTCGCTCCTGATCACAATCGTGCAGACCTACGCCTTCCGTTTCGTGATCAAGGAGGAAGACGTGCGCCGCACCATGGCAGAGAATGCCAAGAAGCCGAAGAAGAAGAGCGGATTCATGGCACGCCTTGAAGAGATGCAGCGTCAGCAGCAGGCTATGATGCGTGAGCAGCAGAAGCAGCGCGGCAACAACCGTCGCTGATCCTCTGCCGCCACGTCGGATAGAATCATATCTACGGGGGGACTGTGTTCATACAGGCTCCCCGTTTTTGTCAAATCAAAATAAACATGGCTGTAATATGAAAGACCTCCGCACAATAAGGATTTTTCTTGCCACCCTGTTCTTCATCGGTGCGGTGGCATATCTCGCGATAAGCGAGACGATACATCCGATGGCAAGGATAGTGCCGGAAGTGCAGATTGTCCCATCGTTGCTGGCATCCGGACTCGGTGCGATTGTGGTATGGTTTGGCATAACGTTCCTTTTCGGGAGGGTCTATTGTTCAGCCGTATGTCCGGTGGGGATATTGCAGGATCTTATCATATTCCTACGCAGATACATCCGTCCGCTGCGTCGTCCCTACTCTTATAGGAAGCCGGTTCAGTTCAGGTATCATCTCCTCGTCATCTATCTGTTCTGCCTTGTGGCGGGAGTGACGTTGGTGTCGTTTGCGATAGAGCCGTGGCACATCATGCAGAATATCTGTGGAGCGTTTCATCCGTCGAGGATGGCTGCGGTATGGCTGACGCTGGGGGTGGGGGTCCCCGTGGGCATTATTGCCGGGATAGTCTCCCTGCTGCTGCTCGTGGTCTTCTCCCTGCTGACGGGGCGCGGATTCTGCACCATGGTATGCCCTATAGGGACGGCATTGGGATGCTTCGGCGACAACACTCTCTATCATATCGAGATTGATCCCGACAAATGCGTCAACTGCATGAAGTGCGAGGAGATATGCCGCTCGCAATGCATAAAGGTAGTGGGCAGGCACGTCGACAATTCCCGGTGCGTGAGATGTTTCGACTGCGTGAAAGTCTGTCCGAACGACGCAATACGTTTTCAGGTAAACCGTAACATGCGTGTCACCCCCATGGTGCGCAAAGTGAAGAGAGGGGTATGAGTGATCCCTGTTTGTTAGTGGGGTTATTAGTGCTCCCTGTTTTGTAAAGGTGAAGATTAAAAATAACAAAATAAATGAAACAATATCTCGAACTGCTCCGTCATATCCTTGATGAGGGGCACAAGAAGAGCGACCGGACCGGGACAGGCACGATCTCCACGTTCGGCTATCAGATGCGTTTTGACCTGTCGGAAGGTTTCCCAATTCTGACCACAAAGAAAGTGCATCTCAAGAGCGTCATCTATGAGCTGCTTTGGTTTCTGGCAGGCGATACCAACGTGAAGTATCTTCAGGACCACGGTGTGCGAATCTGGAACGAATGGGCGGATCCCGATGGCAATTTAGGGCATATCTACGGTTTCCAGTGGCGTTCATGGCCCGACTATGACGGAGGATTCATCGACCAGATCTCGGAGGCGATACATACGATAAAGACCAATCCCGATTCACGGCGTATAATCGTGAGTAGCTGGAACGTTGCGGATCTCGACAACATGAACCTGCCCCCCTGCCATAGCCTATTCCAATTCTACGTCAACGACGGCAAACTATCGTTGCAGCTCTACCAGCGCAGCGGCGACAGTTTTCTTGGTGTGCCCTTCAATATCGCCAGCTACGCATTGCTCACCATGATGGTGGCGCAGGTGTGCGGACTACAGCCGGGAGAATTTATCCATACTCTTGGCGACGCCCATATCTATCTCAATCATCTCGATCAGGTCAGGACGCAGCTTGAACGTGAGCCGAGAAAATTGCCGGTGATGAAGATAAATCCGGAGGTGACGGATATATTCAAGTTCCGTTATGAGGATTTCACGCTTGAGGACTACGATCCGTGGCCCGCAATCAAAGGAGAGGTAAGTATATAAAAATCATTGACGGAGCGTCTCACGACGTCCCGTCAACTTGCGCTTTAATTAATTGATTTTATCAGTTCCCTAATTTTTAATTTACACCTAATTATCCATTTGTTTCAGTACCCGTCAAATAAGAAATATTTGTGCATTTCTACTGCTCGAAAGCGAGAATTTTCCATTTTGTTTTTAGAAAACTAAAAAACTAAAAAGAGTTTTATCGTTTTCGAGTGCAAAATTAATATGAGAAAAAAAGAAATGCAAATTTTTTTTGAAAAAATTTTATCAAATGTCCCAAATCGTCCCAAAAAATCACCTTTTGACCAATAAATGAGCCGAAGAGGGGAGAAAAAACTTGAAAAAACACGGAATTTTCCCTCCGATTGCCCCATGACGCCCCCAAAATTGTACCTGATTTTGATTATGGTTTTCCAAAAAATAAAGAAATATACAAGGCAGTATAGAGTTAATTTTTTACCATATTCATTTGATGTATATTTGAATTTTTTACCCTATCTTTGTAGGGTAAGTTGCCAACAAAATATCTTCCTCAATTATTGCAACTTCAATGTTACCTTTATTATAATCATAATAACTTTAAATATATATCAATACGATGATTACCCGTATATTTTTATTATTGGTTCTCTCTTCAATATTATTCTGTTGCACGAATACCCAACCAGACAACAGACTTACGGAAGTAGCAGACCTGGTTAATAAAAATCCCCAAAAAGCATTAGATTCAATTTATTCCATTCCGTATTCAGAACTGTCTGATGCTGACAAATATTTGTTTGATTTCTTATTAGTTAAATGCAGCGATAAGGCATTTGTAACTCATACTTCCGACTCTCTTATTTTAAAGGTTATCAATTATGAATCCAAGAACCGGCATTTAGGCAGATACGCAGAAGCATTGTATTACGGAGGTCGTGTATATCATGACTTGGGGGATATGCCTACTGCATTAAGCTATTATCAAAATGCATTGGATTTAGTTTCAACCGAATCTATGAATAATTCAATAAGAGATAATATCCTCAGTCAAATCAGCGGTGTGTTAAATTCTCTCAGATTGTATGAACAAGCCATTCCATACGTAACAGAGGTTATTAAGTCAGACTCTTTGTCTAATGATTCAATAAATCTCATGTATGACACGGAACTGTTAGGTTCGATTAATCTACATGCAAAGAAGTTTGATTCCGCAGAATCTGCTTTCAAGAAAGCAATAAAGATTGCCAAAAGAGTTTCCCCGGATGATTCTATAAGGCAATGCATGTATCTGGCTGCAACAAAATATAATAAAAATCAGATTGACTCTGCATTAACATTGATTCGCCCTACGTTGAAAAATATTGATTCTATATCAAGAAATGTAGCTTTAGCGTATGCCGGATATATCTATAAGAAAGCCGGTATTGCTGACACAGCTATCATGTATGCTTCAGAACTTATCAAAAGCAAAGATTCCCTAAACCGTCATACAGGATACCATATAATTCTTTCAAAAGAATTTAAGGGACACATTCATCCGGACTCTGCACAAAAATATATATATGATTACTCTGTAATTATCAACTCTCTTCTTAATAAAAATGGGAATAATGAGGCTTTAATGCAAAACTCATTCTATAATTATCAACTTCACCAACGCGAACGTATCAAGACTGAAGAGTATAATAACAAACTGCAAATTGGAATAATTATCTTTTTACTTATCACGGGAATCCTGTCTATTTCTTTGTTATACATGAAAAACAAGGATAATTCCCAACGATTAAATCTAATTTATGCACTTGATAAGCTACAGATACTGAGTTCAGATCTTCAAAATGCCTCCGCTGAAAAGGGATTCGGAAATAAATGTATATATTTACCCAAACTCAGTATAAGTAATGATTTAAATAGCAATACACATAGCATTTCCCATAAAGATAATAACTTTTCTATAATTTCAGGCGATATACCGGATTTAAGAATAAAACTAAGAAATGAGCTTCTATCCATTCGTAACAATTATAAACCATCTCCTATATCTTCCGTCATATTAGAGTCAGAAATCTATAATAAGATTCAGAGTTATATCAAAAACGGAAAAGTTATTTCGGATAAAAATCCCATTTGGGCAGAACTTGAGGAAATCATTCTACAAGTTTCTCCAAACTTCAAACAAAGGCTAAATCTTTTGACCGTAGGAAAATTAAAACCTTCAGATATTCATACTGCACTTTTAATCAAATGTGGAATCTCTCCCACAAATATTGCTACATTAGTTGGACGAGCGAAAGCAACAATCGTTTACCGTCGAGAATCCCTTGCACTCAAGGTATTTGATGAGAAAACAGGCACAGATATAATTGATGATATAATTCGTTTATTATAAGATATATACAGCTTAATTTAATGTTCAGTTTTTGTTCGAATTTTAAAATTCGAACAAAAACTGAACATCTTTTTTACGCAATATCGAAAATAATGAAATAATTTTGCGAAAAACAAAAAACATCATTTATGAACGGTTTCCTTACTTTCCCAATCTTCATTGCGATGTTATTATCAACATCAATCGCACATGCATCTGACGACACGACCTATGTTGTGAGTGTTACACAAAGTCCAGACTCTGACTCAGACTCTGACTCAGACCCGGAACATGTAGACGACGGTCCGGTAAGACATCGTCTGCCATCTAAACCAGGAGTATGCATCATAACTCATGAAAGTGTAGACATTTCCTCAATATCTTCTGAAGAGATATATTTATATGATGTGTACGATACTAATGGTGGATGTATTGCATCTTTTACATCAGAACAAGACTTCACCAAATTCTTATATGAAACAACAGGTACCATCGAAATCAGACTCCGTATTAAAGGATATGTAATTCATGGTTATCTGGATTTATAAAATTAACGTTTAAAATCTCATGCTGTCTCAAACATTGATCAAATATAGCAGCCTATTTCTGAAAGGTGTTGACAATAACGGTCTCAGGATATTCCTGGAGTCCTCTCCTATATATCCGACCCTTCTCTCCGTCATCCAGACCCTACAATATGTCGGGTTAGACTGTAATGCCGGTCAATGTGATTGGGAATATCTGGAGAAAATCGGCTCTCCATTCCTTCTGCATCTGAAACATGACAAACAGGAAATCCTGATTATCGCCAAATGGGATAATACCAGTCATTCGCTGAAAACTTATAATCTGAAAAACAAGCGATGGGTTATAAAGGATAGAGCGGATGTGGAACGTTTTTGGAATGGGGTGGTGATATACACGAACGACCGACAGACAAGAGAATCCAATGGTTGGCAATTTGGGATTTTTATCCTGATCATATTGGGAATATCCCTACTTGCAACCATTTCTCTCCATCATGATAAGATGGCTGCAATCTATTACATCCCTATGATTTTAGGTTTCGTAATAAGCTGCTGTCTCTATATGAAATCGGATATGCCTTTAGGGGGTATGATTGACAGGCTATGCAACATATCGACTGCTACAGATTGTGAACGTGTGGATAAATCTTCCTACAGTTCCGTCGCAGGATTCAAGATGAGCTGTCTGTCTTTAGTATTCTTCCTATCCCAATTGGCAGCCTCCTCAATCTCGGTATTGATGGAAATATCCGGGAATCTAAGTTCCTTATATTCCATCTCCGCTGCTGCAATAATTCCGATGATTGGATATTCAGTCTATGGTCAGTTCAAGGTCGGCAAGATATGTCCGTTGTGTATTCTTGTTGCTGCCTGTGTTGCCGCAGAGGCTGCCATGTTTATAGGTATGTCCCGGTATTCCATAAATATAAAGGTATGTGTACTCTGGTCCGGAATATTCCTGATTACGGCACTTACATTAAGGCTTATCTCAGACTATCGTTCAAAAAATAATGAACATGCCGTTGAGGAGATGGCGTTGCTGAGGCTAAAACGTCGGGAAGAGATAATTTCATTGGAAAGCACTCCAATAAAGGCTATTGAATCACCGATATGGTTTGGGGATGAAAATTCTCCAATCAGGGTGACAACCGTAATCTCACCGGGGTGTAACCATTGCCGTAAGGTTGTTGCAGAATTTATCCCATTACTGAAAACCGGATTGAGATTCCGATGGGATATAGTGCTTGGGGCAACCTCAAAAAAGGATTCCCAAGTAATTGACAGGTGGATTCAAGAATACCTGTCTGACAAGAATGGTTTCTTCAGGGAATTATCGGTATGGGGTGGCGGTAAAATTCCGAACTTACCATCATCAGATCTGAATACAGGGAATACCGAAATTTCTGAAATCAAAAAGAGTTTCAATATACTGATCTTAGGAATGAATATTTCAGGATTTCCCAGAATTATCTTGAATGACAGATTATTGTCATCCATTTACACTTCCTCTGATTTAGAATATATAATTACTGACAAAGTAGCTACTCTAAAATGATATCATTTTTCAAAAGCAGGTTGCAAAACAACCTGCAAACGTAAGTCGCAACGCGTTATGATGCGATAAATTTTCAATTTCAAACCTAAAACACAACAGAATGAAAGAGATTTCTAAACTACAGCTCATCTCCTTGACCGGAGGCTGGATAGACCCTGTGAAATGTCAGGAAGTGCAGGAAGAAGCCGCTGAACTTCCCCCTTGTGAAAGTCCTGATGACCCCGGTTACGACCAATGGGAGAAGTGGCTTGAACGATATGACAAATACTGTGGAGGTAGCAATATCTAAACGACTCCTGTCATTTAGATTACTGTAACAAATTAGTGGGGTAGATTAAAGGGTTAAGTAATATGCTATTCTTCATAATATATTTCATGAACCTATAATCCACCCCACTATAAGAATGACAACAAGAATTTCACAATATGTTTTGCAGATTATTATTTTTACTGTCAATCATTTCCCCGTTTATTCTCTCAGCCCAGATTGCGACTGAGATAAAGCTGGAACCGGCTATGGTCACAGTGAAATATGAAAGGAAAGTCGAAATGGACACCCTTGATAGAGGGAACAAGGCCAGAACTACCATACTAACACTGAAGGCTGGAAAAAATCATAGCGCATTCTATGATGCCAAACGGAAATGGATTGACTCAATTGAGTATCGGTATGATGATTTTTTCCGTGCGCAATACAATGGCAAGGAGTATTATGACTTTGTAGGAAAGACATCCAGCATTAAACTTTTCAAGAATTATCCTGAAGGGAAAATTAGGGTGCATGATTTCTTTGACATCTGCAGATGGAATATAGACGAGGATATGGAAAAGCCGGAATGGAATGTGACCGACTCAACTGCAAACATATTGGGCTATGAATGTATAATGGCCACGACCAAATTCAGGGGCAGGGTGTGGAATGTCTGGTTCACTCCGGAAATACCGGTTTCGGATGGTCCGTGGAAACTGTGGGGACTCCCCGGACTTATTCTTCATGCATCAGATTCCAATAATGACTACACTTTCTCTGCATTGGAAGTGAGCGACAGAAATCCGGGATATGTCGAGTATTTCGATTACAGACCCCAGCCTATCTTTGAGTCTACAAAAAGGATAAAATCTCTTCAGAGAAAATGGAAATCATCTCAGGAGAACATTGCCTACAGGATAGCGACGTCAGGCATGTTGGGTGACAAGACTCCGGATGTCAGCAAAATGAAGAAGACCTTTATACTGAAATACGATTTCGAAGAGACCGATTACCCTCATGAATAAATAGTGACTGATATATTTTTCAAAAGCAGGTTGCAAAACAACCTACAAACGTAAGTCGCAACGCGTTATGATGCGATAAATTTTCAATTTCAAACCTAAAACACAACAGTATGAAAGAGATTTCTAAACTACAGCTCATCTCCTTGACCGGAGGCTGGATAGACCCTGTGAAATGTCAGGAAATACAGGAAGAAGCCGCTGAACTTCCCCCTTGTGAAAGTCCTGATGACCCCGGTTACGACCAATGGGAGAAGTGGCTTGAACGATATGACAAATACTGTGGAGGTAGCAATATCTAAACGACTCCTGTCATTTAGATTACTGTAACAAATTAGTGGGGTAGATTAAAGGGTTAAGTAATATGCTATTCTTCATAATATATTTCATGAACCTATAATCCACCCCACTATAAGAATGACAACAAGAATTTCACAATATGTTTTGCAGATTATTATTTTTACTGTCAATCATTTCCCCGTTTATTCTCTCAGCCCAGATTGCGACTGAGATAAAGCTGGAACCGGCTCTGATCACAGTGAAATATGAAAGGAGAATGGTAACTGACTCGCTTGACAGGGAAAACAAGATTCGAATATCCTCAATGACCCTAAAGGCAGGAAAATCATACAGCGCCTTTTATGAAGCTAAAAGGAAGTGGATAGATTCTATGGAATACGTGAACGATGATTATATACGTTCATTATACAAGGGTAAGGAATATTATAATGTCAAAGGTAAATTGTGGCGTGTTAGAATCTTCAAGAATTATCCTGAAGGGAAAATCAGTACTCATGATTCCTTTGACCTGTGCAGCTGGAATATAGATGAGGATATGGAGAAACCGGAATGGAATGTGACCGACTCGACTGCAAACATATTGGGCTATGAATGTATCATGGCCACGACTAAATTTAGGGGCAGGGAATGGAATGTCTGGTTCACTCCGGAAATACCGGTTTCGGATGGTCCGTGGAAACTGTGGGGACTCCCCGGACTTATACTTCATGCATCTGATTCCAATAATGACTATTCTTTCTCCGCATTGGAGGTGAGCGACAAGAATCCGGGATATGTCGAGTATTTCGATTACAGACCCCAGCCTATCTTTGAGTCTACAAATAGGATAAAATCTCTTCAGAGAAAATGGAAGGCTTACCATGAGAACATTGCCTACAAGATAGCAACGTCAGGCATGTTGGGTGACAAGACTCCGGATGTCAGCAAAATGAAGAAGACCTTTATACTGAAATTCGATTTCGAGGAGACCGACTACCCTCACGAATAACCGATACTGAACAATATGAGAAAGGGCATACTACTGATTATGATGATACTCTGCCAGCTGGCTGCAATGGCGGAGACTGTGATAGACGGGAATGTTGTAGAGGCTATATCCGGTAAACCGGTGGCGGCCGCGAACGTGATGGTCAAGAACGGCTTCGGACGGCTCCTCGGATTCGCATCCTCGGATGAGAACGGCTCATTCTCAATCAAACTGAAGGACGGCTCCACGGAGAACCTGACAATCTCCGCATCAATGCTGGGATACAGGAACTACTCCGCTCCGTTGGTCTGCGACGGGAAACGCGTCACAATATCCATGGAGGATGGCGCGATCGAGCTGAAGGAGGTGGTCGTAAAGGCGGACCAGATACGGGAGAACGGCGACACCATCACATATAATGTAGGCAGCTTCGCCCAGAAGCAGGACAGGACCATAGGGGATGTATTGAAACGTATGCCGGGCATCGATGTGGCGAACAACGGGAAGATACAGTATCAGGG
>NZ_SRYB01000025.1:0-77254 GCF_004793975.1 Lepagella muris | reverse complement strand
ATCGGGGATGGAGGAAATGCAAGCGAGCATATCGTTCATAATACCTTGTTTTTAGTTTGATATTTATTTGATGCCGCAAAGTTATACATGACCCCATAACCCGCTTTGTTATTTTGAAACTAATCTGACATTTTTATGTGATTCGCTGATTCAAGTGATTCACTTATTCAGGGAGAATCACCTGAATCGGAAAGGCACACAAAGAAAAGAAAGAAATAAAAGAAATTATTTTTATTTCAATTCGTTGAAAAACCAATAAATTTCTTTCTTTTCTTTTTTTTCTTCGTGCAAACACCACACAAGTTTATGCGTTGACTTTGTATCGCTGTTTCACTTGTATCGCTTGTATCGGGGTGAAACAACCGATACAAACCGATACAAACGCTCGTAAGGGCACACTAAGAAAAAAAGGAAATGAAAGAAATTATTTTTGTTTTAATTCTTAAAAAACTAATCGATTTCTTTCTTTTCTTTTTTTTCGTGTGATTTTCCGTATCGGAATAGTTCAAAGAAATGCAAACATCATGCAGAATTCTTCGTTTTCAGCCAAACACACGATTGATTTCCCGCCAAACACACGATTGATTTTCGGCCAAACACACGATTGATTTCCCGCCAAACACACGAATGGACAAATTTACTCATTATATCACAGGTCATTATGAAAAATAGATATAAACCACATATTGCCTATCGGCTGCTTGAAAGATTAGTCAAGATAAGACCCCATTTTTAAGAGATAAAGTTATCGGATGGGCACACGAAGAAAAGAAAGAAAAGAAATTATTTTTGTTTTATTTCTTAAAAAACTAATCGATTTCTTTCTTTTCTTTTTTTTCTTAGTGTGATTTTCCGTATCGGAATAGTTCAAAGAAATGCAAACATCATGCAGAATTCTTTTTACAATTTAATGCTGTTATTCTTGCAGATATGAAAATTTAATTCTATTTTTGCGAAATAATTGCAACAAGAGAGTGACAATTAACCATTCCTTCTCACATCGGTCAGCGACCGGCAGGGAGGGTGACAACATACTAAAAGGCGTTTATCCAAACGCTGTCTTCTTTCGTCTGAAACCTAGGAAATTTCAAAATTGCGAGAAGATAGTGCAGAAGGAAGCGTCCAGGGCTGGTTATATCTGCCCCTTTGGCGAGCCGCAGTGATGCGACTTGCCTATCGGGGGTATTACATATAAACCTAACGTGGGCTGACCGACTGCTTATCCTCGCAAGCAGGCAGTTCCTAGGGCCTCAGACGGAGGGATAGCAGGATAGAGCATCCCACGTCTTTTTTTATCGACTAACTTAATGCCTAATACGGGAAGCTACAGGCACACCAACAGGAGCAGATGCCCTTACACTCACTTCTATATCATTTCAATTGGTGGGACGATTTTATCAATCGCTGGCTACATGGGGAAGATCCGGAACGAGATTATCTCCCGGAGCCGTGGTGGGGATGGAGTCCTAAGACCGGACATCCACTCTACAGCGTATGTATCAATATCTCGCCAGGAGATGGTGGAGCCGCACAGCAACGCGAGATAATGACAGCTGTGCTTGGTGCCAAACCATACAGTGAGGCAATGCGAGACGGTACATTATCTTTTCACCTTGGTACAACTCATGGGTGGCACTGTTCACAGAGAGCCGATGTTATCGGTTCATATCTTCCGGAATATCCTGTTTTCCTCAACAACCACATAAATCATCATCTTTCGATAGAGCTTTGCCCGATGCATCAAAACGATATGAATCTGAAAGAATATGTGGACAAAACCAAAGAGGAATCTGACGAACACATTATAAAATTTGCAGCATCTGCGGCAAGGCGTGTTATGGGCGTGCTTAAAAACACTGTGATTGTTCGCTGTGCTGCGAGTCGTTTCATCGATGCCACTGAAAGATATGGCTACCATCCGTCACCCCAAGAGGGAGCTAACATAAAATCACCTTATGCCATACCCATAAGATTTGATGATGACGTCCTTCAAGACATAGACTTTGTGTGCATGGCAGGGGCTCGCAACAAACTGCCGAGGAAAATGCTCAAAAAACTGATTGAATCAAAATATAATTTATTAACTAAAAAAAGCAACAACGTATGAAAAAAACGTTTACTAAACTCTTGACCATATTGACGATGCTCATGTGGTCAATTAGCGCATCAGCCTTTGATTTCAGCAAAGACGGCTTCTACTTTTATATAGAGAATTCCTTTGTCAATATATTTGCGATGTATGAGGATGATCCACCATACTGGGTTAGGGGGGTTACTATAGGAGAGGCCAGTGCTTCTATGGCAGGAGATGTTGAGATACCAATAGGAGTTACTATACCTGCTGTCTCATTCCTATACGAGGAGGAACCCGGGGTAGTTATCGGCATTTTAGGATGGGGGGTTGATGGTGACAGTTTTTCCAAGAACGAAAACATTACCTCGGTTAGAATTCGTACGGAACATCCATTCTTCATCGGGGATAAGGCCTTTAGTAAATGCAGCAACATGAAAGCATTGATAATAGACGCATGGGATATGATAAAAATTGGGAAAAACGTGGTTGACGAAGGAACTGTTACACTTTATGTGCAAGATTTTTTGGTGGAGGATTATAAGCAGAATGAAAATTGCAAAGTATTTGCCGCAATCAAATCTATACGGGAATATAATTCCGGTATAGACGACATTGCAGCTGACGATGCTGGCAGCCCGAACGACATCTACACGCTGCAGGGCGTATGCATCAAGCGCAACGCTACGCAGGAGGATATCGACGCCCTCCCCGCAGGTCTCTACATCATCGGCGGCAAGAAGGTGCTTGTAAAATAAGCACAAGGTCTGACCTCCAGTTAGCAATCATCTCATCAACGGGTCATGCTCATATCACTTTGGGCTATGACCCGTTTTTTCCTGACTTCGTCACTTAAAAACCCACTCCAAACGGCACTCCGTACTACCATTAGATTTAGATTTGAAAGAATAGCATTTAATGTGCTATTATACATACTAATTGCGAATGCTTGATAAAATGAGTTTTGCCCCTAACGCGGTTAGAATACCGAGATAGGGGCAAAACTCATTTTTTGAAAATCAAGATAATATTGTGCTTATTGCCACCGGTTCATCTACCTCATGGATGGTAGATAATTTAATAGAAAATCAGGGAGGTCTTCATAATCGTATAACTGAAAGCATATATTTGTCTCCGTTTACCCTTGGGGAAACGGAGGAATATCTTTCCAGAAAAAAATTTCCCAAAGACAGGTATCAAACGCTGCAATTTTACATGCTGACTGGAGGTGTCCCATATTATCTGAGTTTACTTGAATCCCGTGAAAGCGTTGCTCAAAATATTGACCGACTATGTTTTGATCCCAAGGGAAAACTCAGAATGGAATTTGATGAATTATATAACGCTTTATTCACCAATGCCCAATCGTATATTGCAGTTGTCAAACTTCTGTCAGAGCATAAATCCGGATTAACCAGAAAGGAAATTGCGGAAAAACTCAAAATGTCCGGAGGTTCTATGTCCGGCATACTCAAGAATCTTGAACGCAGTGATTTTATTGCGAAACGGTCGCAGTTCGGCAATAAAAAACGTGGTGGTATTTACCGACTTGTAGATTTCTACTCGCTATTCTATTATCGTTTTATCGAATCGGACGCAGCCTTGGATAAAAATTGGTGGAGTCATAACATGTCATCGCAATCTATTATATCTTGGATGGGATTGACTTTTGAATTGATTTGCCTGGAACATCATCAACAAATCAAAAACGCCCTTGGTATAGGCGGAATGGCAACATCTGTTTCCACTTGGCGACATAATGCTGATAAAGAGAGTGGCAAGCAGGGAGGACAAGTTGACATGGTAATTGAACGCGCCGACAGAATCATTCATTTATTTGAAATAAAGTTCAGCACAAAAAAATATACAATCACAAAAGATTACGAAAAGAAGGTGCGAGAACGACTCTGGCTATTTCAAGAGGTTACGAAGACCACAAAAGCGGTTGTACAAACATTTATCACGACATACGGACTTTCTAACCCAACATCATGGAGTATTGTACATGGAGAATTGACCATGGATGATTTATTCAATGATTAATCAGTGACGTATGTTTAGTCAATCATGGTTAAGGCATATCAAGAGTCGATTGTTCCCATTAGACAAACGAAGAAATACTACGATACAAATTGAATACTTCCGTTGGCATGACATCAAGGGTAAACCAATAAGCCGCCGCAGAAGCCATGTGATCCAGTCGAACAGCCCCCTGCCGACGGTGGCGGAACTTAGTCAGTATTATAAGACCCCATTTTTAAGAGATAAAGTTATCGGATGGGCACACTAAGAAAAAAAGGAAAGAAAAGAAATTATTTTTGTTTTATTTCTTAAAAAACTAATCGATTTCTTTCTTTTCTTTTTTTTCTTAGTGCAAAACTTCACACAGTACTCCCTTTTTTGTTTGTCAAATATCTCTTTTTTCGCTAATTTTGCCGACATGGAAATGATTTTCAATCCCGACATATTCTATTCTGTCATTACGGCTATGGCGATACTTGCTGTAATCGTATTCTTCGCCCTCCAACGTATCGAGGCGGCTTACGGCATGACGTATTCAAAAAAATGGGGTCCCTCTCTCAACAACCGCACCGGTTGGGTCATCATGGAGACCCCGGCTTTCGCTGCCATGACTTTGATCTGGTGGATAAGTCCTCGTGCTACCGAAACGATCCCCTGCGTGATGGCGGCTCTATTCCTACTACACTATTTCCAACGATCATTCATCTTCCCTCTCCTCATGAGAGGGAGGAGCCGGATGCCTCTCGCAATCATAGTGATGGGGATAATATTCAACACTATAAACGCATACCTCATCGGCGGATGGCTTTTCTTTGTCGCCCCCGACGACTATTATTCCCCACAATGGCTCACCTCCCCACGATTCATCATCGGGACAATCATCTTCCTCACCGGTATGGCAATCAACATGCACTCCGACCACGTGATACGCAATCTCCGCAAGCCGGGCGACAACCGCCACTACATACCGAGAAAAGGGATGTACCGCTTTGTCACTGCCGGCAATTATTTCGGCGAGTTTACGGAATGGGTCGGCTTCGCAATACTCACGTGGTCGCTCCCCGGACTCGTATTCGCGTTATGGACCTTCGCCAACCTCGCGCCCAGGGCACGATCTCTCCACAAGAGATATACCGCAGAATTCGGACAGGAGTTCACCTCCCTTCGTCTGAAATATATACTCCCGTTTATCTATTGATGGTTTATGGTTGATAGTTTATGGTTGATGGTTGATGGTTTATAGTTTATAGTTTATGGTTTATAAGATATAGAATGATGGATATTTTTACACCCGGACATATTGGACCCGTGACCCTCCGAAACCGCACGATTCGCTCAGCCGCTTTTGAGGGCATGGGCAAGGATAACAATCCTACCCCCATGCTCCGTGATTATCATCTCAGCGTGGCGAAAGGGGGCGTCGGGATGACCACTCTTGCGTATGCCGGGATATGCCGCTCCGCGCTATCATTCAAGACTCAGCTATGGCTGCGTCCGGAGATCGTCACGCCGCTGCGTGAGATCACCGACGGAATACACAGCCACGGTGCTAAGGCGTCGATACAGATAGGACATTGCGGCAACATGACCCACCGCTCTACAGCCGGTGCCACACCCGTAGGTGCCTCATCCGGTTTCAACCTCTACTCCCCAACCATTGTGAGGGGACTGCGAAAGGATGAGCTGAAGGATATGGCACGCTGTTTCGGCGATGCCGTGCGCACCGCACGCGATGCCGGATTCGACTGCGTGGAGGTGCATGCCGGGCATGGATACCTCATCTCACAGTTCCTCTCCCCCTACACCAACCGTCGGAAGGATGAATACGGCGGCACTCTTCGCCAACGGATGCGGTTCATGCAGGAGTGTATGGAGGAGGTCATGAAGGCTGCCGGATCCGACATGGGGGTGATAGTCAAGACGAACATGCGCGACGGCTTTAAAAGGGGGCTGGAGATTGATGAATGTATTGAAGTGGCAAGAGAATTACAGAATCTCGGTGCGCACGCCCTCGTGCTCTCCGGCGGTTTTGTCAGCAAGGCTCCAATGTACGTCATGCGTGGGGAGATGCCGATATACTCCATGACCCACTATATGCCGCAGTTGTGGCTGAAATATGGAGTAAGGCTCTTCGGAAAGTACATGATTCCGAAAGCACCGTTCCGGGAACTCTTCTTCCTTGAGGATGCCAAGCTATTCCGCAAAGAGCTCTCTATGCCGCTGATCTACGTGGGGGGCGTTGTGAGCCGTGAAGGTGCCGACAAGGTGATGGATGAAGGGTTTGACTTCATACAGATGGGGCGCGCTCTACTTAATGAGCCGGATTTCGTCAACAGAATGAAGCAGGAGGGGAACCACCGTTGCGGATGCGACCACGTGAACTACTGCATCGCCCGTATGTATTCCAAGGAGATGGCATGCCATAAACATCTTGACAATCTCCCTCCAGCCATATTGAAGGAGATTGCCGACATAAGACGACGCGATGGGGAGAAGGATTGACATTTCGGGAAGTTGCGCCATTGTGACCGGGGCAGCCGGCGGCATAGGGCTACAATTTGCCCGTGAGCTTGCGAAACGCAAATGCTCCCTGATGCTGCTTGACATCAATGCGGAGAAACTCGAAGAGACTGCCGAGATGCTGACCCGCCACTTCGGGGTGACGGTGCATCATCTCGCCATTGACCTGACTCTCCCCGATGCCGTGGAACGGATCGAGGCGGCTTGCTCCGAGTTCGGAATCGAGCCTGACATTCTGATAAACAATGCCGGCATATTCGCTTTCCGACCCGTGACCGACATTGACGAGAGAAAGATAGAAGCCTTCATCTCCCTGCACGTGGCGGCTGTCACGTCGTTATCCCGTTGGTTTGCGATACGCCGCAAGCCGTCAGGAAGCGGTTGGATTCTCAACATGTCGTCCATGTCTTGCTGGATGCCGATGCCCGGACTCGCAATGTATGCCGCCACCAAGGCATATATACGCGTATTCTCTCGCTCACTGCATTATGAGATGAAGGACTACGGCGTCGGGGTGACGGTGGCTTGTCCCGGTGGCATATCGACCGACCTTTTCGGATTGCCCGAAAATCTGAAACGCCTTGCGGTGAATATCAAGGTGCTCGACACGCCGGAGAATTTCGTGCGGAATGCCGTTGACCGCATGTTGAGAGGGAAGAAACAATATATCAACGGATGGATCAACCGTCTCTCAATCCTCTTTGTCGGCATGATGCCGACTTCGGTGAGGATGATGGTGAAGCACCGTCTGCTTGACAAAGGTATCATAAGATGAAAGCAATTGTGACAGGCGCGACAGGCGCGATAGGCATGGAGATAGCCCGTGCTCTTGCAGAGAAGGGACATGACCTTATCCTCGCCTGCCGATCGGAGAAGAGAGGTGACGACGTGGGGAGGATGATTGAGATGCACTACGGGATAGTGCCCGAGATTGTCAGTCTTGACCTCTCCGACCCGGAATCGGTGCGGCGTGCCGCCGAAAGAATCGCCCGGTGTAATCCCGACATACTCATCAACAATGCCGGGGTGATGAATCCACGTTTCAGGATTGACGATAATGGCGTCGAGGACACTCTCAACGTGAATTACCACAACACCCGCCTGCTATCCGAGCTGCTACTCCCTGCCATAAACCCCGGAGGATGTATCGTATTCACCACATCGGCGACCCGCTACTGGTATCCTCTCCAGAAGCTTTCGGAGAATATATCATCCGAAGAGTTTGGCAGGCTGAAGACCTACGCCCTCTCCAAGAAACTGATAACCCGTTTCGCCGCCTCGCTTGCCGACGATCCGTCGGTAAAGGGGAGACATATTCGGGTGAATTGCACAGATCCGGGAATAGTCGACACCCCGATGCTCTCGATGGGACGATGGTTTGACCCTCTTACCGACATCTTTTTCCGCCCGTTCTGCCTGAAGCCCGCCACTGCTGCACGCACTGCCATAAAGGCTGCCGAATCCGATCTCTCCGGATATATATTCCTTTCCCCTTGCGGGAAATTGTCTAACCGTAAATAATTTAAGTTTCGCAAGTTAGCAAACTTGCTTCACTTAAATGGTTTAAGGTTTAAAGTTTATGGTTTATTATCATTACGTTTTGTATAATGAAAAGATTCATAGATTGCCGTGAATCTTAAACCTTAAACAATAAACTGTAAACCACTGAAGTGCAGCTTGCGAAACTTCAGTAAATAATTATAATGGACTTAAAGACTGACAGACGTAAAACCGACAGACTTTATACCGTTTGCGACAATGTCGCTGCAAGCATAACCTTCCTTGTGGCTCTGACCGCGTATTGGCTCACCGCCGACCATTCCGCCTCTTATTGGGATTGTCCGGAATATGCCACGTGTGCCTCGATGCTGGAGATAGGTCATCCACCGGGTAACCCGATCTGGATGCTGGCTATGAAATTCGCCACCATCCCATTCCCGAAAGATATGCACCCGCTCATAATAAGCCTTTCCAGCGGGCTATTCATGGCTCTTGCCTCATTCCTGCTTGCTAAGATTATCTTCTTCGCAGTCAGCATGACGGCATTCCGATATGCCCGCCGCAAAATATCCGACTCAAAAGTATCAGGAAAACACCTGTCTGACCGACGGATAATCCCCTTCGTGGCGGCTACGGCTGCTATCGGTGGCGGTCTCTGTTTCGCACTATGCGACTCGGCATGGTTCTCTGCCGTGGAGTCGGAGGTGTATGCCATGTCTACCTTCATCACCGCCCTGATGGTGTGGCTAATGACAAGATGGTATGCCGCAGATTCCGCCGCACGCGAATACCGCATACTCATACTGATAGCCTATCTGACGGGGTTGTCGCTCGGAGTGCATCAGCTCAACCTCCTCTGCATCCCCGCCCTTGCGCTGATATACTCATTCAAGAGGTCAGGCAATAGGTCTGGCACAAATCCGGACGATGGATCGGGGGCAAACCATACTTTTCTTAAAGGGTTGATTGCGATATTGGCATCATTCGTCATCATCATACTGATTCTCATCGGGATGATGAACGGCGTGCTCACATGGGCTGCCGACTTCGAGCTATTTGCGGTCAACAGGCTCGGTCTCCCCTATTTCTCCGGCACGATAGCCTATCTCGTGGTGCTCACCGCTACGTTCCTCGCGGCGGTGCTGACTCCGGGAAGATTGCCTAAACATCTTTCCCTCCCCTTTATCCTCCTCTTCGTCTGGCTATCGGGGATATTCGTATTCAAGAACAGTCTGCCCCTCGCCTTCCTCCTTTCGCTTGCTGCCACCTGCATCGCGGCTCTCCCCCGGATATGGAATCCGGTGAAAGTGACCATCCCGCTATGGATGACTGCCGTCGTGATTCTCGGATACTCCTCTTTCGCACTTATTCTGATAAGGGGACACGCCGCACCTCCGATGAACGAGGCTCCACCCACCGATATATTCTCCCTCGCCTCATATATTTCACGCGACCAATACGGCTCAAAGCCCCTTTTCTACGGAGCCACACCATTCAGTCGTCCCATGCTGGAGGAGTCATTCCCCGGACCAGACAGCGTGCCGGCATATTCCCGATATGTGCTGAAGAGGGGTAAGCCTAAATTCGTGCCGCTATATGATTCCCCACGTTTCAGCTACAGAAGCAGGATGCTCTCCCATGAAGATTCCGCCGAGAACGCAAGGATAGCCGACGAGTGCCGACGCGGATATATACTCTCCGACTATACCTTCTCAAGAGTGACCACCCCGGAACTCGATATGTGGCTTCCAAGAATCACGGGTAACTCTTCATCTTATCTGGAGAGTTATCAGTCGTGGGTGGGTATGACAAAACAGAACATGACTGCCGTGGAGGTGTCGGAGACTTTCGACCCCGACGGTATGCCCGCAGGTAGACTTAACAGCGACGGCAAACGGGTGAAAGGGGTATCCTACCGCCCGACATATCTTCAGAATCTTAGTTTCTTCCTCTCCTATCAGGTAGGCTACATGTATTTCCGTTATCTTCTGTGGAATTTCATGGGGCGACAGAACGACATACCATCAACCGGGGAGATTGACCATGGCAATTTCATTACGGGAATACCTGCCTTAGATAATCTCATGCTCGGCGACCAAAGCCTTATGCCTTCCGATGCATCCTCCGATAATCCAGGTAGGAACGTATATTTCGGCATACCGCTGATATTGGGAATAATCGGTATAATATTCCTGCTGCGTTCCGGAAAAACGGGCAAGCGTATATGCTCTGTGGTGTTGCTGCTGTTTCTGCTTACAGGTATGGCGATTGTGGTCTATCTCAACCAGACTCCCGGCGAGCCGCGCGAACGCGACTATTCATTTATAGGCTCCTACATGGCATTCGCTATATGGATAGCCTTCGGAATGGCTGCCTTGGCTTTATGGCTATACCGCACGGCGCAACGCAGGCATATCAGGCAATGGGTGGCGACTGCCGCGACTACCGTAATAACGCTACTCCCTCCGGCGTTTATGGGCTACGTGAATTTCGACGACCATGACCGATCAGGAAGAAGCGAGCCCTACGACTTCGCCTCAAATATCCTTCTTAATGAGCAGCCGTCAATCATATTCACCCATGGCGACAATTTCACATTCCCTCTATGGTTTGCCCAGGAGGTGATGGAGACCGGAGTGCAACACACCGTGATCGACGCCTCCTATTTCGCTATGCCTGACTACGTGGTCAATCTCATGAAGCAGGGGAAGAGGGGTATCAGACTCACCGCACACCCCTCCGACATCCTATACGGTGCATATAACTACACGCGCATAGCTGCCGATGCCGACACCGTGCCGATTCCGGCTATCGACGCACTGAAAGAGATGTATGCCGACCGGAGCGGTGAACCGACCATACTCCACCGATTCGTGACTCTCCCCGGAAAGACACGCGACGAGGTGATGACTATCGACATGCGCCGTCTTGCCAACGGCTCATCATTGCTACCCTTCAAGAAACTGATGCTTCTTGACCTGATAGCCACCAACCTGTCGGAGAAATCCCCACGGAGGATATGTTTCCTATCATCCATGCCTACGGAATTTTATCATGAGTTCGAAAGTGCCACACGACGGATGCCTTATATGCTGGTGTATGACCCGGATGCCTCCGACTCAACATATCTGCCTACGCTCCGGAAAGCGGCTGCAATTCCTATAGAGAGGGATTACGGGGAGAAGACGGTATATTCCGACCCGGTGATAGCCGACCAACGCCGTCGGCAGAGGGGTGAGCTTATCATTGCCGCTCGCAACATGATTGAGGCTGGCGACACCACAGGTGGAATACGGCTGGCTATTGACGCCGAGAGACTGCACCCGTATTCGGAAATATCTCCGGCTTCGTTCACTGTCGCCGACACCACATTCCATGAAGGTATGGAGTTTGCCGAACTGATGTTGTCGTGTGCCCGTATGCTTGAAGACCCCTCCTACGCAGAGACAGCCTCCCGACTCATCGACAGGATGCTTGCCGAGGCATACCAATGGAGGAAGTTCTATGCATCGTTACCGAAGGTACGGAGGCACACCGTATCCAACTCCAGTCGTCGTCTGATATCAATAATTCCACGTCTGGAGGAATTAGAGAAGAAATCACTGAATATCAACAAATCATTAAATAAATAATCATGAAACCTATCTTTATCATCGGATATATGGGATGTGGAAAGACCACATTCGGCAAGGCTCTCTCTGCCGCCACGGGAATCCCCTTCATTGATCTTGACTTCTACATCGAGCAGCGTTATCACGCCACGATAAGGGAACTTTTCGACCGCTATGGTGAGGAGGGCTTCCGCAAGATTGAGCGCGAGATGCTTCATGAGGTGGCTGATTTCAACGACACGATAATATCCTGCGGCGGTGGCACACCCTGTTTCTTCGACAACATGGAGCACATGAACCTCCACGGCACCACCCTATGGCTACGCGCTGACAATGAAACCCTTTTCTCCCGTCTGATAAGGAAAAGGGAGAAACGCCCTCTCATAGCCGGACGTACTGATGAGGAGATCCGTGAGATTATTGCCACTCAGCTTGAAAAAAGGGAGCCTTTCTATTCCATGGCGGGAATAATCTGGAAAGGCGACTCGCTTGAAGACAAAAGGCAAATCAACGAAAACATATCCAAATTTATTGAAGAGCATCCTTTTTAGTTTAGAATTTAGAATCTAAAATTTAGAATTTAAAATTTAAGAAACGACTGGAGTGGAGCTTGCGAAATTACAGTTGTTTAAAAATATCATCGGTCTATTGTGAGAATTAAATCATTTTACTAATTTTGTGTATGGCTAAGTAATCGCCGGCGACTCTTTGCCGCACCATGCTTCTGCCTGACGCCACGACATTGACGTCGTCCGGCTGATTCCCCTATTCTAAATCATTTTATTCTCCTGGCAATGACTGAGCAAGACACCAATAACACCGTTGAGCTGGAACCACAGCCCAAGACCATAATTCAAGAGAACGCTCATAAGTCGATGACTATAGGGCTCGTAGGCAATTACGCCGACACCGACGAGACACGTTTCCTCCTTACTCCGGAAGGCTCCGGATTGCTGACTTCCTCCGACATCAGGATACTGATGGAGAAGGGTGCAGCAACCGACATCAGTTTCCCGGATTCCGCCTATCGGGAATTTGGTGTGGAGATCGTTTCGCGTGAGGAGGCTCTACAGGCTGACATCGTGCTGTCGTATCAACCCCTACACACCAAGGACGTCAAGAAGATGAAGAAGGGTGCGACGCTACTGACCATGATGGGGTCTGCCCTTTTTGAAGCTCCGGTAATAAAGGCTCTTCTCGAACGCCATATCACCACCGGATGCCTCGACCAGATGCTCAGCTATAATGATGAGCCGGTGTTTGCTAACGTAATCGATGAGATCGACGGGCGCGGGGCAATAATATACGCACAGGAATTCCTATCATACGTGGGGGGTGGCAAAGGGGTGCTCCTTGCAGGAGTGGCAGGTATAAATCCGTGTGAGATACTCATCATCGGCGATGGCAACATTGCATACGCTGCCGCAAAGGCGGCTATGGCTGCCGGAGCATACGTCACTCTGATGAACAACGACATCTCTGCTCTCCAGGTGGCGAAAGAATGTTGCGGCGATATGCTCAACACTATCGCCATTCATCCGAAGGTGCTGTATAATAAGGTGAAGAGTGCCGACGTGATTCTAATCGGGCAATGCACACGTCCGTTTGAGTTCCCCAAGAACCTGTCGGTGGCTCTGAAGGATTCTGTATACGTGCTCAATTTCGATGAGACCCACCCGTCAATCTCCGTGCCACGCACCGTAGCTATGGCTCTATCAAATATTCTGGTCAACTTCTTTGGCGATGCCCTAATAAAGGGGGGATTCGAGAATATGATTGCCACGACTCCGGGTGTGCAGTGCGGAATCATCACTTACCACGGCAAGCTGGTCGACAAACTCGTCGCTTCTTGTATCAACATGACTTCGGTTGATATAAAGGTGATGATCGCTGCCACAAACTGAATAATACCCATTTCATAAAAAAATCCGGGACAAGTATGTTGTCTCGGATTTTTTAGGATTAAGCAATTTAGTGAATAGAACGCTGATACATATTCTGTCTGCCAACCGCTGGGGTGGGGTCGAGAGATATTCTCTTGATATCTGCCGGCATTTCATCCGATGCGGCTGGAAGGTGTATGCCGTCACGAGGGATGCGAAGGCGGTGGATTCCTTCTTTGAGAAAGAGGGGGTGGCTCTTCTGCACACCCCTATCGGGAATATGTTTAATTTCCACCCGGTGAGACTTATTGCCAACACCCTGAAGAAATGTGAGAAGGATAGTGTTGTCATTCATGCCCACGGCTTCAGGAATGCGTTCACCGCGCTTCTCGCCCGTAAGATTGCCGGAAGAAAGGACGTGAAGGTGGTAGCCACCCGGCATAAGGTGAAAAAGGGTATCGACTCCTGGCTGTTCAGAAGGATTTACCGCAATCTCGACGCAATTATATGCGTGTCGCAACTGGCTGCCGACCGTTTCCTATCAACATGGCACGACAAACCGTTGCCTTTCCCGAAAGAGAAGGTGACGGTGTTGCACAATAGTCTTCTATCCGCTCCCGATACCCTCCCTGTAAAGACTGAGAAGGGTCCGATATGCGCCATGTTTCATGGTCCGCTGATACCGGGAAAAGGACTCGAGACGCTCATCGACGCGGTGGCAATACTAAAGGGGTCGAGGCTACGGCTGAAGATTGTGGGGAGCGGAACGCCTGACTATGTAGACAAACTGCGCCGTCGCGCTATCACAAGAGGCGTAATGGACATGATCGACTGGTATAAGCAGACGCCCGAACCCATGGAGCTGATTGCCAAGTCTGACTTCGGGGTATTACCCTCGCATACGGAAGAGGCTTTCGGATTGGCAAACATCGAATATATGGCTTGCGGACGTCCGCAGGTATGCTCTTCCAACGGTGCGCAACCGGAATACATAACCGACGGCAGGGAGGGATTCCTGACAACACCCGGAAGTGCGCTCCAACTCGCCAATGCCATGCGTAAGCTGGCTACCGATCCTGAATTGCGCCAACGTATGGGTGAACGCGCTTTCAATACTTTCCGCACCAACCTCGCCTGGCGCGCCTTCATCCAAAAGCTCGAAGAAATTTACCGGAACCCATAAAGTGCGATGTGCTTTAGGGGCTTCAGTGTGCATCCAGCCAATTGTCGGCTACTCCGAACGAGGCGGTCAGCGCAACCTGTCCCGAATAGGCTCCCTCCATACCTTCTACAACTATCTTCTGAAGCACCGGAAGTTCCTCCGGGACCACGTCGAAATTCAATTCGTCATGCACCTGCATGATCATCCTTGACTTCAATCCGGCTACCTTCATCTTATCCGCAATATCCACCATCGCCACCTTTATCACGTCGGCTGCACATCCCTGAATCGGGGCATTCACGGCATTCCGCTCGGCATAACCCCTCACCACCGGGTTCTTACTGTTGATATCCGGCAAACGGCGTTTACGCCCCATCTTCGTGGCGACGTAGCCTTTCTCCCGCGCAAGCTCTATCGACTCCTGCATATAGCGTTTGATTGTAGGAAACATCTCAAAATAATTATCTATCAACGTCTTTGCGTCAGCACGTGGGATATTCAGACGTGACGACAGACCGAATGCCGAAATCCCGTATAATATACCGAAATTCGCAGTCTTGGCATGGCGTCGCTCATCCGGACTCACCTCATCCCGCTCCTTATGATAGATCTTGGCTGCCGTGATGGCATGTATGTCGTCGCCATGACGGAAAGCGTTGAGCATTGTCTCGTCATTCGCGAAATCCGCCACAAGACGCAGCTCTATCTGGGAATAGTCTGCCGAAAGGAAGAGATGACCATCATCCGCGATAAACGCACGGCGGATCTCCCTGCCCTCCTCCTCCCTCACGGGTATGTTCTGAAGATTAGGCGATGAGGATGATATGCGACCCGTGGCTGTCACAGTCTGATTGTAGACAGTATGCACCTTACCCGTCGACGGGTTTATCGCCGCCGGAAGGGCGGTGAGATACGTGGTCAGCAATTTCTTGAGCTGACGGTATTCCAAGATCTTACCGACTATCGGATTCTTCGACGCCACTTTCTCAAGGATCTCCTCACTCGTGGAATACTGACCCGTCTTTGTCTTCTTCGCCTTTGGATCAAGTCCCAGCTTCTCAAAAAGTATCTCCCCCACTTTCGCCGGAGAGCTGACGTTAAACGTCTCACCTGCAAGTGAGTGGATATCCGATTCAAGCACTCCAAGACGCGCCTCAAGATTGGACGCGGCTTCGTTGAGTGCATCCACGTCTATCCTCACTCCCGTAATCTCCATCTCGGCAAGGACTGCGGCAAGTGGAAGCTCCACCTTCTCAAGAAGATGCGTCATCCCCTCCTTCTCAACCTCCTTGCGCATACGTCCGGCAAGACGCATCGACAAAGCTGCCTGTTCACACGCCCAATGGGCAATCTCCTCCTGGGTGAATGCCGGTTTCTTAGCACCACGACGCGCCGACAACACCGGCTCCGGCAGCACCTCGCAACCGAGATATATCGGGGCAAGCGTGTCTATGGAATGGCGCATCTCCGGCTGAAGAAGGTAATGGGCAAGCGACACGTCATAATAGTTTCTTATCCCGGCATCACCGTCATTCCTCAATCTGTAGGCAAGGACGTAATCACGCTTCGACTGACCCGTGACCTTCTCAATATCCTCACGCGAAAGCACGTCAAGCACTCCCGCAATGCCATTCCTACACTCTATCGGGAAATAGACACCCTCTGTGTCGGAGAGTGCGACTGCCACGCCCTTCACCTGCGCCGTCATGTCGTTCTCACCCTCGGCAACCATGCAGATGCCGCATCTTTGAAGTACGGAGATCTTTGAAAGAATACTCTCCGCCTCCTTCCCATCGGTTATCAATTTCCAATCGACGGGCAGACATTCCGTCTGTTCCTCCTCCGGCAATGCCGTCTGATCCTCATCCGCGAAATCAAACAGTGATGCCGGGAAACCGCCGGATGACGATGCTGTGGCTGCGGGCATCGGCTTCTCCGAGGCTATGCGTTTCGACACACGGTCACGAAGAGTCTTGAACTCCAACTCCTTGAATATTGCAAACAGCTTATCCTTATCCTCCGGTTTCCTGACAAGTTCCTCCGGCTCCTCCGCTATAGGCACGTCAGTGCGGATCGTGGCAAGGAAATATGAATCGCGGATCTGCTGCGCGTTCTCCTCCACTTTCCTCTTCAACGCACCCTTCAGTTCTCCTGTGCGGTTCAGAAGTTGCTCCACACTGCCGAAATCCTGAATCAGCTTGACTGCCGTCTTCTCACCCACACCCGGACAGCCCGGTATGTTGTCTATCTTGTCACCCATCAGGGCAAGGAGGTCGATCACCTGCGACGTATTCGAGAGACCGTAACGTTCGCACACCTCCTTCTCCCCACGTAGCTCGAAATCCTGACCACGGTAGGCTGGCTTATATTGGATCACGTTAGGACTGACAAGCTGTCCGAAATCCTTGTCAGGAGTCATCATATACGTGGTGAATCCCTCCTTCTCCGCACGCTTTGCCATGGTGCCGATCACGTCGTCAGCCTCGAATCCCTCCACCTCAAGGATCGGTATGTTGTATGCCTTTATTATCTCCTTTATTATAGGTATCGACCATCGGATATCCTCCGGAGTGGCTTCCCTACCCGCCTTATAGCTGGCATCCGCCTCGCTGCGGAAGGTGGGTCCCTTCGGGTCAAAGCACACCGCGATATGAGTGGGAGATTCCTTACGGAGAATCTCCTCAAGCGTATTGACGAATCCAAAGATTGCAGACGTATTGGTGCCGCTCTGAGTCAGACGCGGCATTTTTATCAACGCGTAATAGGCGCGAAATATCAGCGCATACGCGTCCAAAAGGAACAAGCGTTTTTCATCCATTTCGATAAATTTTCCGCTAATTTAGCAAATTAATCCTTATTGAGTGCCGTTGTTAGAGAGATTTTATTAATTTTGCAATTGATTAGCATGACCGCGCTAATGTCCGCGGCATACTTTTTTCTTATGGATCAGCTAAATTTAATTCAGAATCGCCTCAAAAAAGAATTGGGAGAGATGAACTCCATTATACATCAATCGTTGTACACACCCAACGAATTGATGAATCAAGTGGTAACCAATTATCTCACTGTCAAAGGGAAACAGATACGTCCTATAATGGTGATCCTCAGTGCCGCATTGTTCGGCAACGTCAACGAACATGTGCTTCACGCCGGCGCCGCCCTTGAAATGCTTCACAACGCTTCGCTGATTCATGATGATGTGGTCGACGAGACTTCCCTGCGTCGCGGACGCCAGACCATCAATTCCATCTGGGGAAATCATCTCGCCGTGCTTGTCGGCGATTATTTCGTATCAAATGCCCTATCGGCAGGCATACGCACCGGTAATCTTGAGATTATCGCCGCTCTCTCCGACCTCGGCAAAGAGTTGTCGCTTGGGGAAATCGACCAGATATGCAATGCCCGCGACCATCACTTCGACGAGCCGAGCTACATATCCATGATCAGAAAAAAGACCGCTTCCCTATTCATGAACTGCGCAAAAATGGGAGCGGAGGCTGCCGGAGCATCTGCCGAGGAATATGCTCCACTCGTGAGTTATGCCGAGCTCCTCGGGCTATGTTTCCAGATAAAGGATGACATATTCGACTATTTCGATGATCCCGCAATCGGTAAACCCACCGGCAATGACCTGCGCGAAGGGAAAGTGACGCTCCCTCTTCTTTATGCCCTCGCCAATGCCCCCCAACAACAGGCGCAGGAGATGAAGGAGCTGCTGAAACGCGGCAATCTCAACGACTCGGAGATCGCTATCCTAATTGACTTCGCTAAGGCAAACGGAGGTATAGAATACGCCTACTTCCGTATGGCGGAGATGCAGCAGGAAGCCGAGAGGTATCTCGACAATTATCCGGAATCAGAATGGAAGGAATCCTTCCGCGACCTCTTCAGTTTCATAATATCCCGACAGAAATAAGCACACTCCCATAATCCCGATGCTTAAGCCTTACCTCTACCCCGGCATTATGGAGGCAGGATGCGACGAAGCCGGACGCGGTTGTCTCTGCGGACCCGTAAGCTGCGCAGCCGTAATCCTCCCCCCCGACTTTGAATGTCCCCAGCTGAACGACAGCAAGCAACTCACCGAGAAGAAACGTGAGGAGCTACGTCCATACATTGAGAAGCACGCACTCGCGTGGGCAGTAGTGATGGTGGATGCCGAGGAGATCGACCGCATAAACATCCTCAATGCCTCCATCATAGGCATGCACCGCGCCCTTGACGCCCTCTCCATCCGCCCCCAACACATCCTCGTAGACGGCAACCGCTTCAAACCTTACACCTCCCCCTCCAACATTGTCCAGCATGTCAATAACGTCAATATTGACAATACCGACATTACTGACAATATTGACAACGATACTATCCCCGACGGCATAATCATCCCGCATACAACCGTAGTCAAAGGCGACGCCACATACATGTCGATAGCAGCCGCCTCTGTACTCGCCAAGACCCACCGCGATGAACTGATGAAGAAACTCGCCGCCCAATACCCCGGCTACGACTGGGAAATCAACAAAGGCTACCCCACAAAAGCCCATCGCCAGGCAATCGCTCGCCTCGGTGCCACTCCCCTCCACCGCCACACCTTCCGCCTCCTCTGACCAACCAAAAACTATCACCCTAAGCTCTCTCATCCATCACCACTACCTCTCCACCCAATCTACCACTACTCCCTCTCCTACAAACCACCTTCTCCCAACGACGAACCACCACCCACACAAAAAAATAAAAAGATTTAACCCAAAATATTTGGCAAAACAAAAAAAACTCCCTAACTTTGCATCCACAAACAGCGACCCACTCCCGTGGGTACGACACCTTGCCCAGGTGGCGGAATGGTAGACGCGCTCGTTTCAGGTGCGAGTGCTGAGAGGCGTGCAGGTTCGAGTCCTGTTCTGGGCACCTCTGAGAAGAGATAAGATTCTGAAAAAATACAGTTTCTTATCTCTTTTTTTTCTTTAACATTGCACCGATTTTGCACCGAAGAAAATTTATTCAACAATGTTATACTTCAAATAATGGAAAATATTCCACCTGAAATAAATAATATAGAACCAAACTATTGGGAAGCATTAAAAAATCCTGATAGTCTGTTTTATGCCTTTTGGTTATCTGTTGCTCTTTTGGTATTTATGTCATTGTTAAAATATTTGGTGTCAAAAGAATCTGAACGGAAAGACTGGGGACTGCTGGCACTTGAATTGCCAATTGATTTATGTTTAGTTGTAATCACAGTTATAATAACAGGTTTTATGAAAGAGCCTAATTTTGCATTAGGAATTGTACTTGTTGTGATAAGCTTAGTGGTATCAATAATATGCTGTCATTTTAGACAGTGTTCTATCAGACACAGTTATGATGAAAAAGGACTTAAGGTATATTTATTTGGCATCCTTGATGTCATTCTCGCTATAGCCTGGATTTGTTTTATTTACCTACAAATAATTTAAGATATGTCTGAATTTATAATATATGCCTCTCTCGTGGCTAGCATTTTATCGTTAGGGTATTGCCTATATATATATCGTATGAGGAGGAAATACACCAAAGAAAATGATAAGGCTTCTATTACTGGTCAACGCAAAAGGCTAGAGAACCAAATATATAGTTTAAATGAAATTTTGTTAGGGGATCCAGAACGCTTATTTGACAATACAAAGCTGCTATTACAATTTCCTGATAAAGATTTGAGCATAAACTCTGTTATTCCAAACCATTCTTTTTACAAAGATCTGGGGATTGACCTTGGAAACGTAAAGGTCAAGGACAAGACTGTTTTTTGCCTAATGCCATTTCATAAATCTTTTGATAAAACGTATTTAACTATTAAAGACGCTTGTCAGTCTAATGGATATGAGTGTTATAGAAGTGACACACCATATAATCCTGGTAAATTATTGAATCAAATTGTCCAATTAATTTTGGATTCTCAATTAATTGTGGCGGTGTTGGATGGGAAGAATCCCAACGTGTTTTATGAAATTGGACTAGCACATAGCATTGGGAAAACCGTGATTTTAATAGCAAATATGAGTAATGTCAAGGACATTCCTTTCGATTTGAGGTCTGACCGATTATTGCTTTATTCTAACCCTAAGGATCTAAAGAACAAGCTTTCTAATATTTTAGGAACCATTCACTATGTTTGACGAAAAAACTAAAATAGAGATTATAAAAAGACTGTCGGAAAGAATTCCTTCGTTTGAATGTCCAATTTGCCATAATAAGAACTTTAGTATTGTAGACGGATTTCTAATACAAGGTATTCAGCATCAAATGGATAGCATAGTATTAGGGAATGGCCCTATGGTGCCTTCTGTAGCACTCGTATGTACTCATTGTGGCTTTATGTCACAGCATAATCTTGGTATCCTAGGAATGATAAATAGAGATTCTCTAGAATAACAAAATACAGAACTTATTGATATTTGTGGTAGTTCTCCGTCCAAATTATTACGGATTAAAACGAAGTGAAATAGGCGTATATCCCTATATAACATATCATAATTCACTCAAAGACTTAAAAGAGCCACTCAACTTGGATTGAATGGCTCTTTGATTATAGTTCTTCTGGAAGATCGTCTGAGTCTTGTGCCTGTTGCTCTTCTTCTTTTTGTTGAGGGATGAACTGAAGGAATAGACGGAGGAAGGCTTTGTCTCGGAAGAAGTAGTCGGGGTTGTCAATCAATTGCTCTTCCATGTAATAGAGACCGAAGTTGGCGTATTCTTCCATTTTCTCCACAAGAGCATCGACCACTTTTCGAGGTGTTACTTTTGGGTCTCCTTTATCGAGTGCAATCAAGTCTATGTCTGTTTTTGCTATGAGAGCAGCAAAGATATAGTCTCTTATCGCTCCATAAGTCTGACGGATGCCGCGAGTCTCAATATTGCCCCAGTACTGTATAGCCTGACCACAAGTTTTCCGCTCCTCTTTATCATCTGTCAGTTTACGAGTCTGGTCGAAATATAACCCTATAAAGAAAGCAATTATAAAGATTTCATAACCGGCCCCGAATATTTTTCCTCGGGTTTCTGAAAGTGAGGTATTCCCCTTGCCGTAATCGGCAAAGGTCTTGAAAATGGGCTCTTCAAAGCGTTTCTCCCATTCCGGGTTGCGTTTGGCCCAAAGGTCATACAGCTTCTCCATATTACTTTATAGGGGTTATAATGGTTCGAATTGTTGAAAGATCATCTTGATTGAAGCCTGCTTCTTTCTGGATGCGGTAGACTGTGCATGTTAGCTGGTCTATCTTAGCTTCGTCTATGTTGCCACGGTCATCAAGGAAATCTTTAGTTACGATGATGCATTGCTTCTCAATACTGTCTATAATGTTGTAGAATCCACTTTCCTTCATTCCTCCGAACGATGAAGTCGGAGCATCGAAAATCAGAGGATAATTCTCATCTCTTTTGCTGCTAGTAAGGTCTGAGATAGCGAATAGCACGGACATGTACATTGTGGTGAGTTGGGAACCAGATGGATCCGTTATAGCTCTTCCATTTGTACTAAGAAGTCTAATTTCCGTTGTATCCTGACTTGTGCGGACCAGTTTTATGATACCATGGAAGTCTTGTGTATTCAAACGCTCCAAATACTCATTGGCAAGAGTCTGAATTTCAAATAAGAAGCGAGTAAGGTTGAATTCCTTTGCTTCTTTGAAGGCTTCGGAGATATTACGTAAAATGATATGAACCTTTTGATAAACCTTAGCCATGCTGCTGCCGGGATTAAGGCTGTCATACCTATCTTCTATTTCCTTTTTAAGAGCTTCTGCCTTACGAAGTTCTTCACGCAATTCCACGAGCCTCTTCTCGGCCTTTCCCTTTTGCTCGAAAAAGCCTTTAAGGTTTTGAAAATCGAGGTCAAGCTGTTCTTCTGTTACGCCTTCTACTTGAATCAACAAACGCGCTTTGTCATCCAATGCATCTTGAAGTTTTTCTTCTGCTTTGGCAAGTTCCCTTTTGAAGGTTTCCAGCAGCTCCAATCTGTCGTAAATTGTACCAGATAATTCCGATATATCCTGAGCCTTGCTTCCCCCCAGAGAAATACTGAGATTATGCATTTGCTCAATATATCGGTTTACGAAGAGTTCTTCTTCCTTAGGTTTTTCTTCTTGAGCTTTTTTCTTTTCTTCGAGGTGCTTTTTGAACTCGTTGAGCTTTGCGACCATGAATTCATATGCATCAGTGCCTTTAGCCGCCGGTCTGCCACACACTTTGCATATCTCATCATCAATCATCTCTTGCATGGTTTCTTGATCGGGCAAGTACCATGGAAGCCTAGATGTACCATTTGCCAATGAAGAAATCTCATCAAGGACTTCCTGACGACCTTCTTCTTTAGCTCTTTGAGCAACAAAAAGGTCATGGAGCCTACGTTTCTCCTTACTAAACGCTGATGCCTTCTCTCGGAACTCCTTTAATATTGGACTGAAAGAAGCCAATATCCAAAGTTTGTCCAACAGATTTACGTTGAAGTTCTGTGCGCTGATTCTGCTTTTCCATTGAAGTACGTCTTCTTCTCTGGCTTTTATCAGTTTTTTGAGTTCCTGATACCGCTCACTCGCCTCTTGATTTTTCTCAAGCACCTCGATTCTCGAAGCGAAGAGGTCTGCGCTTTTTTCGGTGTCTCTTATATCTCGACGGGTATTGTTGATGCGCGCATTAACTTCCGTTTTTTGTCCTTCAAGAATATGTGCCTCACGTTCTGTCTTTTTATCGTTTTTACACTCTTTCTCATAGGCAGTTCCCGATTTGGCTTCAAACTCATCTGTCATTTCGACATACTCGTCAAACTCTCGAATGTCGGAAAGTTTATCAACGAGCATTTTGAGAGCATCCGGATCATCGAAAACATTCAATGTGCTCTCTCCTTTAAACATACTGTAACGTTGGATAAAGGAATCGAAGCATCGTACTATCAGACTTTTTCCGGTAACCGGGAATCTTTCGGCACCCTGGGTTTCATAGCCCTTGAATGAGAAGCTACGAGTTATGTACTTGTCTTCGTTTACGCGTTCAACGATGAATGATTTTTCAATCATTTTCTCACCATCGTGATCGAATGTCATTGAAACAGAAACAGTCTCCACCTCCCCGATTTCCAATTCGGATTTTCGCATTTCAGAAATGTTGTTTATATCTGCTTTTTCAAGAGCAGGATCCAACAACCATTTCAGCGCATCGAAGAAAGTGGTCTTTCCATCGCCATTGTCACCTATGATAAGTGTTAGGCCTGAAGTAAAATCGAAGCTACACTCACCATAGTAACTGCGATAGTTCTTAATGGTTAGATTCTTTATTATCATACCGTCTTCTTAAGATAATCGGTGATTTCGTTATAGATATTCTTGGAAGTATTACCTTCAGAGTGGCCTTGAATTATTCTTGCCACTGTACGGACAATTGGATTCAGTGAAACCAACGCCTGATCAAAAGTCGTAAAGTCTTTCTCGCTGTAGCCACCGACCTCCATCAAGTGTTGGTTCAGAAGAACTGCAGTCAGCATTTTGTCGTTGTTCGTTTTATATCCTATCATACATTAAATATAGAGAGATTGTAATAATTTAGAATGTCCTCCATCTCACGAATTGTATCGTCAAGATTTTCAGATAAGTGTGCGAAATTATATACTCGCTTAAGTTCATTTGCAAGCATATTCTTTTCCATTTTGTATGTCTCTTCCGAATCACATACTTCTGGGGCCACCACCAGGTCATGGATTTCAGCCATATGCTTGTCGGGGTGAGTACGAAGTATGCGTCCCCTTCGTTGAATGAATTGGCGGGGATTCCCCGTGCTCGCACAGAATATTGCCAGTTCACTTCTTGGCACATCAACGCCTTCGTCCAGACATTTCATTGAAGTCAAGACATTTAGTTTACCCTCAGCAAAATCCCTTAAGAGGTTGTCTCTTTCAGTAGAGTTAGAGGTGAATTGTCTCACAGTTATTGTAGGATTTAAGTCTCTAACAATCTTAGTATAGACATCTATCAGGTGAGCACTTTCCGCATCATCTCCTATTGTGTCTGTATTGTCGTAGATATCGGCATCTTCATCCCGTTTATTTCCTTCCGGTACATAAACGAGTGTGTAATCAAGATTGCCTTTATCTTTGATTCTTCTTTCAAGTATTTCTTTGAAAACCGCCTCCTTATTAGCTGCTTTATGGATGATGCACTTTCTCTTTAATAGTAGAGCGGTCAACATATCATCATCTTTAGGTCGAAATGTATTCTGGTTGAATACGTAATACTGCGCAAGCTTACGAGAAATTTCTAAATATTCCTCCATTTCGGACGATGTAAGTCTTACTATATGTGGATAATATCGATACCTGCAAAGCACACCCTTTTCAATAGCCTCGGCCATAGAATACTCATAGATGTATGATGAATCGCACCCGAAGAATTTCATGATTTTGGAGGTAGTCTCCTCGTCGTATTGACGTTCTGGTGTTGCAGACAAACCAATACGTCTCAGATACGGAACATTCTTAAGCCGACTCAATATCTTGCCGGCTCCCATATTGTGTGCCTCGTCCGCAATCATCAAAACTTGTTTACGAGGAAATACATTGAGTCTGTTAAAGACATTATCACGAGCATAAGATGCATAAGTGCTAATGATGATATAGGAATATTTCTTTCCCGATGAATCCAGGCTTTCATTGAACTCAATATCATCAATTTCTTTTCTCCAATTTGGATTTTTAGAATAAACTTTTACGATTCCACTGAAACCAAATTTTTTGCATTCGATAGCCCACTGATTTACAAGAGTGATTGTTGGCACAAGAATGAGTGCTTTATAGTAGCCGCTCCGCTTATATATTTCAAGAAGACAATTAAGCGACGTTATAGTCTTGCCCGTACCCGTTGCCATGGCGAACAGCCCCTTCTGAATGTTGTTTTTCCAATTTTCAAAGGCTATCTGCTGGTATTCTCGTGGGCCGGACGGATAAGGGAAGTGTGGAGCAATTAAATCGACTTGCTTTGAAACTTTCATCTTGTCGATAGCTGCGGTTATTCGCTCTTGAGCTTTCGATAACGCTTTTCGAACTGTTGCCGGCATTCCCTCCTTATCTAGGCTATTGATTAGCTCTTGTTCATTTTCAAGAAGTTCTTGAAGATGTTTAGGCTGTGCCCGTTCAATTATATATCCTTTTAGATCCGCTGCATCAATAAATTCTATGTCATCATCTTCCCCTTTGAATGCTCTGTCAAAAGATTTTTGAATACCGTTGATTCTCCCAGTATCTGCCGGTCCGTTCCAGTCACAAAAGACACTTAGGCTCTCTTTGTTGTGCATTAATGCTGAAAGGGAGAAGTTGACAGAGCCTTCAAACCCTATCTTATTTATTCCATCAGAGAAGGTACCGCATTTGGTGTGAGCGATACCGTTTCCATTAACCATGCGTACAATCTTAATCTCAATGTGGTCATTCCGTATCAGCCACGCAAGGCAATCGAAAAAATGCCGATTACGATTATTAAGAGTATAGCAAAGTGACTCGAAGTTACTTAAATCAAAGTATGGAAGATAATTTCCTTCATGAGCCATTGATATTGCACTAATGTCGTCACTGCTGAGGATGTCATTAATAATCATTCTCATCTTACCACCATTGTAAATGAAAGAAGCGAAGCCGTAAGAGAGGACGTTAATAGCCGTCGAAGAGAAGAATCCCAGCATTAGATCAAAGGAAGTCGCATTGCACAAAGCCTCGGAAAAGAAACCAACAGGCTCCCATTCGGTTTTAGTCTGATACCTGAAATCTTCAGGCCATGTTACGTCCGTCTTCAACATACCAAATTATATAAAACAGTTAGCGCAAAATGCATCATTGTCGTCATCGTCAAACATATCCACAAGAAGTCCGGTGCCGGCTTTTCTCTTTGCTTCTTGTTTCTTAATGGCATCAAGTTTAATTTGTCGAATACGCTCAGGACGAATCATTTCTTCAAGACTTTCGTTCTGATTCCATGTATAGCCATCCTTTTCAAATTCCATTGCTTTTGCAAATAGATCCGGATGCTGTTCATAGAGCCATATCCATTCTATTTTCTGTTGGAAGAAACAGAAGTAACAGCCTGAACGACTGCGGTTATATATGCCTACTTTTCCATCTACCTCGAATTCGATAGGTTTATAATAGGCTGGGACTCCAACACCACTATCTTCCAAGATTCTGAAAATATCCTCTTTGATAAGAATATCCTCATTGTCAACAAGAGGAAATTCATCCAATTTGCCGACTGGATAATCTGTACCTTTAAGATATTCAAAAACCGCCTGATTGAATAATTTCAAGTCAATATCCATCAATGCACTTGTTTTCTTGGCATAGTAGAAGTCCTTGGTCAGTGGATGCTCCAGAATTTCTTTCAATTTTTCCTTCATATCATCAGGAGCAAGAGAAAGATATATGTCTGTAAACCTCGCTATATTATTCTTATGTACGATGTTGTGAATTACATCAATACTCCATATATTTCTTCTAAAAGGAAAAATTGCTTGAATATTCGGCTTGGTTGATATGTAACCCTCACGATCTTCGTCACCACGAATACCAACGTATGAAATCGTAGGTTCGTCACCTACAAAGCGTTCCATCTCAGCCAATTTCATTTTTTGCGTACACCAACGCTGTTGTGGAGAAGGAAGAAAATTGCCGGATGCACGTAAAAAATGCTCAAAGGGTGTCGGCTCCGGACTCCCTTCTACCGCTCTTAGTCGTTTAATACCTCCAAGAAATGATTCAAGACGATTAATCAGTAGATCGGTTTCAGCAAGTTCACAACCAGTGTCAGTATTATAATATTCTACATTGAGATCTGGGTATTTCGACTTCATGTAGATAGCCAATGCCGCACTATCCTTTCCTCCGGAGATTCCTAATACATGTCTAACCATAATCATTTCAATTTTTCATTCAACAATTTAAGCAGAACACATATATCAAGGTCTCGATCCCCAGACATGGATTCTGAAAGTTTTTCCATCATCTGATTGGCTTTAATTTTCTTTGTAGAAGGGAGCCGGAATGTCTTTGCCTCTGAGAAATCGCCACTGGCAGTAGCCAACTCAAAATTAAATGCTTCGTCTCCATCTTCGAGGGCAACATCTGTTGAAATGGACGACGCGCGTTCCAATTCACTGAAAAGATGTAGAAGCCTATTTACGAGAAGTGATTCTTCATTATCTTTAGTTTCTTCAAGACGTTTGTCGTTGACAACAATGGTAATTTTCTCATAAAACTCTTTGCGATTGTCAGACGGTACAAGGATCCGTTCTAAAAATGATTTACTTTTTGGAGTAAGAAGATTTCCGTTCACCGTAGAATAACGTTTTGTGAGAAGCGGTTTATACTCGTCAAAGTCTGTTGTTAGACCGATATATTCCTTTACTTTATGCTCTATACGATCAATTAGAAAATCATAACAAGTATTAAGATCTCTTACTGCGGTACGGATAAGCTGAAGATACTGCGAGACGAAAGAGTCGCTATTCAAGTCGCGATAACCGAGTGCGGCAGGTAAGTCATCAAAAAATGTCTTTACCGGATCTTGCGCCTGAGCAAGTACATCTCTGAATTTGACCGTGAAAGGATTATCAAACTTTCGCGTAGTCTTGGCATACCTGTTAAGCGTACGATAAAAATGGAAAAATGGTTTAACAGTATCCAAAAGTGAATCAGTGCTTATGGCTACGCCATCATCTTTGCGAAGGAACTGACGGTAACGCTTAAAAAATTCCAAGCGCACCCCGGATACATCGAAAGCCTTGACAGAAAATTTTTTAAGTTGCTTTTGAAGTAGCTCAAAAACTTCTTTATTGAGATTCAGTACAAAAACGCTATCATTATAAAGGGCATAGTCCTGCTGATTGACATACAAGAATATAGGTAGCCAAATATCAATTACGCCTTGTTTAAGTTTATACGGACGTGTGCGAAGTATCTCGGACAGATCTGTCAGTTTCCGAGGTCTATCAACGCTGGATTTTAAGAATTCAATGCAGACTTGCCAAAGGGATTGAAGTTCCGGTTGAGTTGGTGCTCCCAATATCCAGTTTCCATTTTCATCTTGACGGTGAATACCAGAATCTCGCAGCAATGTATAATAGATTGTCTTCTCAGGAGGAAAAGATTGTTTTGCGAAGCCGAAATCCTCCTCATCAGAATGAAGAAGCATGGCATCCAATAGATTTACTCTTGCCAATGAAATAGCAGAACTGAGTTTTTGCTTATTGAATAATTCATTCCGAATAATTGGTGTTTTATGATATACTTCGGTGCATACTCTTGAAATGAGTTCGTTCAATTCTTTAAGAGAATGAATCCTTAGTTCCTCTCCATGAAAGTACCAGATTATAGAGCTTGTCGGTGATGCAATCTCCTCATTCAATGCACTGTTGAGTTTCTGTGTCTCATATCTTTTCTGATTCTCCAATTCTGCTTTTGCCACATTGTCATCCATTGCCACATTGTCTATAACATACTGGAGTTTCTTTATTTCGTGGAGATGCTTTGTTATGGAATCAGTGTTCTTAAAATATGCGTATACATTGGCACCAGCATTGTGCTTCTCTGATAATTCCTTGACATAGTTATGGATGTCCGATAAAGGGAATACCAAATGGATATACCCATCAATCTCTCCTGTTGGTTCAATATTTATCGGTTCATTCGTAACCTTGAACTCAAAGTAACGAGGTGTGCCGGTATGATAATATGACTCATTGGCCAAAAATACACGAGGGCGGACATGACCTCCAATTTCCTCAATAGATAATGAAGGAGTGGGAACAATTCCTGCTGCCTTGTAAAGTTCGTCTTCAAGATTGAGATTAGTTCCCTCAAAAAGGATGTATTGTGATTTATACTGTGCGTAACGAATTATTTTTAACGAAGTAAGTTTATCAATAATGGTCATAGGCTGATTTATACCCATAGCATTTTGAGCATAAATCTCAATAAACTCCTTTGTAAGTCTAATTCCTGCAAAAAAGATGTTTAGCAGACCAATTAACTTTATGATTTTTGTAGCCGATTCAATAAAGTTGAAACTTGCATCAATACAGCTAATTCTTTCTAAAGCAACGGTCAGCGACCGCCATCCGGTAGAATCGGAATTAGATTCTGATAATGCAGAGAAATAATGATAGCGAAGATAATCGCATACATCACTTACGTTATATGTGTTATTCGGTGTTGGCTCAAACTCATTGAGAGATCCTTTGCCTTGGGCAGAGAGAAATGAGAATAGACTTCGTTCATTTTGACCATACCGTTGGATTGCAATTGTCAAAACAACGGATGAAACCGGGTCAAGGGGATATAATTTTTCAGCAGTAGAAAACTTGAATCTATCTGAAACAATTTTCGATGAAATTGCGAAATCATAAAGAATTTTGAAGCCGAGCTTAGCTGCCGTGGTTATAGACAAAGGCTTGGCTTCCATCTGTTGAGTTGTCAGATAAAGTAGTTGTTCTACCGGCTCCGCAAATACAACTTCTTCAAAACGACCCTTAACCTTCTGCCATTCGTTTCGCTGCGTATCTGTGAGTTTGACTGCGTATGAACCGAAATTTTGATGAAGAGTAGTAATCAGGATAATGTTCCTACTTGGCACATTCACGAATTCCGCTAACTTCTGAAGGAAGTAAAGTTCTTTCTCAGGATTATTATTGGCAGCATACTCCAAAATTTTCCCAAACTCATCAATAACAATGAAAAGGAATTTGTTCTGTTTACGAAGTTGCTGATAATATTGATGTAGGTAATCAATCGGATTTTCATTCTCTGTAGACAGTTTCCGACCAATCAATTTACTTAGCGGTGCATAATCGCCAACAATATTCAGGAACTCAAAATCTTTAACGTCGCCAAAGACTTTCCTGTTTCGTACCAGTTGACCGATTCGGTTTTTGATGTCATTCTCAAATGCAAGAATGAAACTCGACTTCCCAGTGCCGTATGTTCCGATAAGTGTGAAAGAATGGTGTCCGCTATTGAAACCGTTTACCAAACTTCCTACAACGAGCTTGGCATTCTCAGTAACAATGTAATTAAAATCGTTAGCGGTATTATGCTCAATATTTACTGAAGGGATATAACTCATCGTTGTTCGTAATATTTGTCAAGAATAGATAGTGACTCAAAATTTGATAGGAATTGGACATTCTTCACGCCACTATTATCTGTAAAGGAAATCATTCCCGGATACTTTTGCTCTACGGATTGAATCATCTGGATAAGAGAAACTATTGGCATACTGAATGTCAAAGCCAATTCCGTCAATTTGTCAAACGATATTGTCCTATCTCCTTTGGCGATATAATGTAGGGCATAAAGAATGATTTCAGGAGAAATCTCGGCAGGAGAAACTTCTCTGAAAACATAATAATCTTCCTCATCCTTACCCTTAGTACCTTTGTGAATCAGGTTTAATTCGAGAAGAATGGATGAAAAATCCTCAATTGACTTTAGGTCTGATGGGGAAACATAGTTCTTCAGCAAAACTCCAATATCTTTACGGACAGTATTCTCATTGTAGACATTCTTCTGCTCTGGCACAGAGCATTTCCTTTTGATGAAATTTTGAAGTTCAGTTTTTGTAAACTCTTTTTTCTCTCGTTGATATTCAACGAATAGAAGATTATAAAGTGATGCTTCCTTTGTCGACACTATTAAGAAGTGAAGCAACCAAATAGTATTTATGTCTTGAACATATTGGTCACGACCAGTTGCGGAATCAAAAAGGTAAGAGGCAACCGATAATGGTTCATCTATTTTGATTAAACCAAATGCACGAAGCCAAAATCGGATGGAAGCTACCATATTTTTGCCTACACCAAGAATAGCAACACTATCCGGACTGCTGAAACGATTGCCGTTCAGCAAGAAATCATATCCTTTTTTCAGCCAAAGAGATTTACACTGAAAGGACTCATGTCCCGAAAAGCAGTATCTACTCAAAATCGTAATGTATTATTAGTTTACTTCTTATCTCTTAGTAAGAGATTTGTTAAAACACTAATAAATTGTTAATCAATAGAGTATAATGTAACTTTAGACAAACTTGCTTAACAAAATGAACTTTGATTATTTCAGGTGTAGCGATTATTTAGTATTTCACTACCTAAATATCAGAAATAATTACTAAATTTGCATAATTTAGGTATCTCTTACTAAGAGATTTGTCCACATGCTAAACAATATGACACTAAATGGATATATAGATTGTCTTTTACATCTTCCTGTAAATAAAAAAGATAATCTTGTTGCGCCACATAAGGCAGTTCTGTTATTGACAATATTGGAATTGATTAAATCCGGTGAAATTGACCGCCCATTTATACCTCTTACAAAATCTTTGGAAAAGGCTTTTAAAGCTACATGGAATCTGTATGTAAAGTCATCTGGCAGTTTCAAATGTGCATTAAATTATCCCTTTTATCATCTGTCATCATCTCCATTTTGGACATTGGTCAAACTCCCATCATTTGAATGCCGAAAAGAATATTCGTTGTCAGCACTGAAGAAAAGTTTTGCTGGAGCTGTTATCGATGAAGATTTGTTTCAGTTGATGAAAGATGATGCAAGCAGATCAGTAATCGAAAATATTCTAATTAAGACATACCTTAGCTCCGAATATCCTACACACAGTTCTGCCAATGTTGTTTTATCTACTTTGGCAATATTTCTCCTGACAGTTGCATGAATACCAAGTTACACTTAAATGTGGTTTGACATCAATATTATAATTAAAGTATTTTCCAAGTTCCACCCCTATCGGGGCTATCGTTAGTGATAATTCCAAGATTCTGCATGAACTTTAAATCGCGTTGTATAGTCCGACTTGTTGTTCCTATAGTTGATGCCAATATAGGTGCGGAAATTTCTTGATCGCTCTCAATCAGAGCGAGTATTTTGCGCTGACGATCATTCAATTTTCTATAGAGTCAATCGACAAGTGCAAAATTAACAAATCCTTTTCGCCTTGCAGCGCCTCAAACTGACATGACTTACCGAACTGCCCAAAAACAAAAAATCCCGATCCATCACACTGAAGCGTAGTGAACCAGGAGGTAGGATTATGTCGTTATTGATAATATAATCAGATGGTACTCATTCTATATTTATTACAGAATATTATTTACATCGTAATTGCTACTCATATTCTTTTTCCGAAAGTTTCTCCAAAGACGATTCTATTTCCTCAATTGATGGCAGAGAACTCTTTATTTCGGTAGGAATCAACTTGGATAGTTCGTATTGCGATATGCCGAGAGGAAGATTGTATGCTTCCAAAGAATATTGAGCCTCAATATTGTCTTTGTCCTTGCAAATCAGAAGACCTATGGTCGGGTTGTCTTGTTCTCCTTTAAGCTGATGATTCACAGTAGGTCAGTGTCGAGAAAATTGAGTAGGACATTTCGCCCCAGCCATTCTCGATAGTTTTTCTAACGAAGAATAACGATTTGCGACAATAGAATTTGCAGCAGGTTGCTGCAAATTTTCAAACAGGCTAATATAAGTTCGATAAAAATCAAACACATTTCGAAGAAGATTCGAAAGTTCTTTCTTCATATTTTCGTCGATGTCTCATACTTGCTTCATCGTATGCTTATGAAAGATTGTGGTTCGCTTCGATTGTTTTTTGCAGTTGACGAATCAGGACTTCTTTTGGTGGCAGTTCGGTCATATATTGCGCCACTTTAATGCCTGTGGCATCGAGTTGGAGAAGTTCTATCTGTTCGTTGCTGCCTTCGGTGCATAAGATAAGGCCGAGCGGTGTGCCTTCGCCGGGTTGCATCTCGTATCGCTCAAGCCAACGCAGATATAGTTCCATCTGTCCTTTGTATTGGGCTTTGAATCGTCCCAATTTCAAGTCCAAAGCTATCAGTCGCTTCAATTTCCGATGAAAAAAGAGCAGGTCAAGATGAAAGTCTTCACCATCTATTATCATCCGCTTCTGACGAGCCACGAAAGTGAATCCATCGCCAAGTTCCAACAGGAATTGCTCAATGTGCGAGATAAGAGTGTCCTCCAATGTCTCTTCACTGTAATTCCCTTTCAGACCTGTAAATTCGAGAAAGTATGGGCTCTTGAATACCATGTCGGGAGAAATTTTGCGCTCGTTTCTAAGGGCTGCAAGTTCTGTACGAATCAGTTCTTCCGGTTTCTCACTGATGGCGGTACGCTCAAATAGCATCCCGTCAATCTTGGCACGGAGAGTGCGTTTTGTCCACCTCTCTTCAGCAGCCATTGTGAGGTAGAACTCTCGTTGAATGGCATCCTTTATCGGTAAAACTTCCGTAAAATGAGTCCAAGATAATTGTGTCGCCAATGGCGACACAATTTGCGGATCCGGGAAATAGTCGGCAAATTGCATCATCCGTCTAAGATTGCGGGTAGAAAATTCCTGACCGCCATATTCCTGCTGTAATTGTGCCGACACCGTTGACACAATTCGCTTGCCGTACTCCGCCCGTTGATTTCCAAGCACTTCACGATTAATTCTCTCCCCAATGTGCCAATATAGCATGGTTATCCCGGCATTGGCAACGGTTGCAACTTTGAGTCTGGCATTTGTGATAAGTTGCTTTATGTCAGCAACGAGATTCACGTCTTGATTTATATTTTCTATCCGCACTTCCATATCAGGGTAAATTATTCTGTAAGGTTATTTATTGACTGAAGTTTCGCAAGCTGCACTTCAGTGGTTTAAAGTTTATAGTTTAAGGTTTAAGATTCACGAAAATCCACGAATCTTTTCATTATACAAAATTTAATTATCATAAACCATAAACTTTAAACCTTAAACCATTTAAGTTTCGCAAGTTGGAAAACTTGCGAAACTTAATTTATTGATTGCATATTATTCAGCACCAGATTCTTGGGGAAATATGGGCGAATGGATGTCGGCTGGAGTGTAGAGTCAACCGGCAAGTGCAAAATTAACAAATCCTTTTGAAGAACTCAATTTTTGGATTGATAATCACAATTTTTTCTTGTTTAATGTTTCCAATAAGAAATGCAATGTGATCTGAAAAAAGATTTGAATAATGGGGATTTATCAAAAAAGTTACTACCTTTGCATGGTTGCTTATATTAATATTGAGGAATGAAGGCATTGACTTATATTGAGAATGGCAGGTTTGAGGTAACGGATAAACCGATGCCTGTGGTGATTGATCCTACGGATGCGGTCGTGAGGGTCACGATGAGTAGTATCTGTACGTCTGACCTGCATATCAAGCATGGGAGCGTGCCACGTGCCGTGCCGGGTGTGACGGTGGGGCATGAGATGGTCGGTGTGGTCGAGTCGGTAGGCTCGGCAGTCACCAGTGTGAAGCCGGGCGACCGTGTGGCTGTGAATGTGGAGACGTTCTGCGGTGAGTGTTTCTTCTGCCGTAACGGCTGGGTCAACAATTGCACTGACCCTAATGGAGGATGGGCATTGGGATGCCGTATTGATGGAGGTCAGACGGAATTCGTGCGTGTGCCACAGGCTGACAACGAATTGACGAGGATTCCGGATGGCGTGTCTGACCGTCAGGCTCTCTTTGTAGGCGATATACTCGCCACAGGGTATTGGGCTGCCAAGATTTCAGAAATATCTCAGGAGGATACGGTACTGATAATAGGTGCCGGTCCGACCGGTCTCTGCACGCTGCAATGTGTCGCGCTGTTCAATCCTAAGAGGATAATCGTATGCGAACTTGATGAAGTGCGTCGCGAGTTTGTCAAACGGCATTATCCGGACGTGGTTGTAACGAATCCCGACAGGTGTCTTGCAGAAGTTGCCGGACTGAGTGAACATGGCAGTGCCGATCGAGTTATAGAGGTGGCGGGAGCTGACGACACGTTCCGACTGGCATGGCAGGCGGCTCGTCCGAACGCCATAGTGACAGTCGTGGCTCTATATGACGAGCCACAGATCTTGCCATTGCCCGACATGTATGGCAAGAACCTCACATTCAAGACAGGAGGCGTAGACGGATGTGACTGCGAGGAGATTCTTCAGCTTATTGCTGACGGACGTATCGACACCACTCCCCTAATCACCCACACCTTCCCGTTCTCGCGCATCCTCGAGGCTTACGACCTCTTCGAGAACCGCCGCGACAACGTAATCAAGGTGGCAATCCTACCCGACTGATCCGGTTGACTGAATGACATTCCACAACTATCTAAAACTTGACAGCAAATGATTCATGGACATGGCGATGACGCTTTCAGATACGTCGGCAAGATAAGGATAAACTTCAGCACGAATATTTATCAGGGGATTGACCATTCTAAGTTGAGGTCTCATCTCTATGCTCTCGGCGACGTATTCCGTAATTATCCGGAACCCGAACCGAGGAGTATTGAAACGCTCCTGGCAAGTCGGATGGGGATTGATCCGGAGTGTGTCATAGTGACAAACGGAGCCACCGAATCAATCTATCTGCTTGCCCAGCTCAAGCATGATGGATTGTCAGCTGTATGTTCCCCTACATTCAGTGAATATCAGGATGCCTGCCATATATTCCATCACAGGGTAGTCCATTTCAGATCACTTGATGAAATCCCTGCGGATTCATCCTGCGTATGGATCTGTAATCCGAATAATCCCACGGGGAAAGTCACTGACCGTCAATCATTGATAAAGCTTATTGACGGCAATCCTGATAAGCTGTTCATAGTGGATCAGGCGTATGCAGACTATACCCTCAAACGCGTGCTTGACGTAAAGGATGCCGCCTGCCGTCACAACCTTATTCTACTCAGCTCCCTCACCAAACGTTATGCCATTCCGGGATTGCGGATAGGGTATGCCATCGGCAATGCCGCCATCATCTCGCAACTGCGTGCCATGCGGATGCCGTGGTCTGTGAATTCTTTGGCAATAGAGGCAGCTCGTTATCTCCTGTCGCATGATGAAGACTATGTGATTGATTCCCGAAGACTGCATGAGGAGGCACTGCGGATCTCCTCCACATTCTCTGCAATGGGGATCAAGGTCACAGACACCGACTGCAACTTCCTTCTTGCCGAACTTCCGTCATCGTCTGCCCTATCGCTTAAAAACCGTCTTATTGACCGTCATGGGATACTCATTCGGGACGCATCAAATTTCCATGGTCTCGGAGCACGACATTTTCGTGTGGCGGCACAGAGCCCAGAAGAGAACGACATACTGATAAATGCATTGAAAGAATGGAATACCTTATAGCTATCGCCCCATTGCTCATAGGCTGGGGAGCCGACCTTATTCTGGGAGATCCCTCCCGCTTGCCACATCCTGTTGTAGGGTTTGGCAAGATGATAAGTTTCTGCGAACATAAATTCAATAAAGGAGACCACCGCACACTCAAAGGAGCCATCTGTGCCGTGGGGTTGATAGCGGCAGTATATCTTGCCGCCACACTCTGCCTCCGGCTTCTCTCCCCTTTCATCTGGGCAAAGATGACATTTGAGGCAGTCATGATATTCTATTGTCTTGCGGGAACAACTCTAATAAGGGAAGTGGATATGGTCTTTAAGGCTGCAGACGAATCTCTTGAAGCCGGACGTAGGCAAGTGGGCAGGATAGTCGGGCGCGACACGTCGGAACTGACCGACCAGGAAATCCGTGCCGCAGCCCTGGAAACTCTTGCCGAAAACCTTAGTGATGGTGTCATCGCGCCACTCTTCTGGTATGCCGTGCTCGGAGTGCCGGGGATGCTTGCCTACAAGATGGTGAATACTCTTGACTCTATGATCGGATACAGGAATGAGCGTTTCCGCAGCTTTGGAAAGGTGGCTGCACGGATAGATGATATCGCCAACTATATACCTGCCAGACTTACTGCCCTTCTCATGATCATATCATCGTTACGATGGAGAGCCATTACATTTGTATGGCGATTCGGCAACAAACATACGAGTCCCAACAGCGGCTATCCGGAAGCTGCACTCGCCGGCATCCTGGACTGCCGTTTTGGCGGTCCGCATAACTATTTCGGAGAATGCGTCCACAAGCCATACATCGGCGACAAAAGCAGGTACTTTTTCTATGACGACGTGATTAGAGCCACAGCCATAAACCGATGTTCTGAAATATTCGCCATACTCCTCATCGTCATACTGAAATACTACACCACGCCGTAACACTCCTACCAATTGTTACCAATTGTCCCCTTCATTTACCATCTACCGGACTTACCGGGAGTTTCATCATTACAGGTTTGAAATCAGGCGACGTGATGCGCAGAAGGGCTGTGCCACTCTCCGGCTTTGATCTCAGTATTACAGTGGCGGTGCCGTTGTAGAGGCTGCGGGAGTTACCTACGGTCAGTTCATTACTACGGTTATCGCCGTTGATGACTCCGACTATCTCTGCAGGACCTTCCACGGAAAACGTAAGCATGCCGCGTGCCGACACATCCCGACGTCCTTTCTTATCGACAGCCTCCACTCTGACATGCTGGAGATCAGTGCCATCCGCTCTCCAGTCGGCATTGTCTGCCGTCAAGAGAAGATGCGAAGCCCTACCTGAGGTCTCAATACGATGGCGAGCCACCGGGTTGCTCTCACCGTCATTATAGGCGAACGCTTCTATATTGCCGGGGGAATACTCCACATTCTCCCACATTATTCGATTACGTCGGCGGCTGTCGGTCCTGTCATTGCGCTTGCGTCCTATCGTCTTGCCATTGATTTTAAGTTCCACCTCATCAGCATTCGTATAAGTATAGAGTTTCAGTATGCTCGGCTCAGGATAATTCCAATGATCCGACAAGCGTTTCCCTCCCATCTGTATATCATTCCAGATGTAGGGCTCCTCATCCTCATATACCGCTATATGCACAAGCGGCTCATCCTCTTTAAAGTAGCTTTTCAGGAAATAGGCATTCGGTTTCGGCTCAAGAGATATGTCAAACACCCCCTGTTCCCAACCCTTTGCGGGCCAGCCGGCAGATTCACCCAGATAATCTATCATTCCCCAATATGCTAAACCTATTACCTTGTCGAGATCCATGTCAAAATAGTTCGGACCCATATTCGAGGTGTTCGCTTCACTCTGATAAAACATCATCCGGGGGAATCGGCGGCTGTCACCAGGGAAATACATATATCTATAGTTATATGCCGCCACGTCTGTCTCCATCGCGAGAGGGGCAGGGAGCGAATCCGTCTTTTCATTGCGTCCACGAGGATGCATCGCCACAGTGACGGGACGTGTGCGGTCATATCTGTCAAGAAGGGCTTTCTGCATTCTGTAGGGAGTGACTCCCCAATCTGCATACGGTATGTCCCATAGAAGCTGGAGTTCGTTGCCAAGGCTCCACATCACCACACAGGGATGATTCCTGTCGCGTCTCACCCATTCCGGCACGTCGTGAGGCCATTGCTCCATCCAGTCTTTACGTCCGCCCGCATATTGGGTGAGCCATTTGTCATACAGTTCATCAACCACGAGTATGCCATATTCGTCGCAAAGATCCATCAATGATTCGCTGTAGGGATTATGCGAACATCTGATATGATTAAACCCGAAATCCTTCAGTAGCCGTATTCTTTTCTCGATGGCTCGCGGATAAGCAGCCGCCCCCAATGCCCCCAAGGTATGATGGTTGGCAATACCCTTCAGAAGCACTTTCTTCCCATTTATCCGCAGACCGTATTCCGGAGAGTATTCCAGTTTCCTGACTCCGAAACGCGTGCTGACTTCATCAGCCACAGTCGCATCCGGACGCAAGAGAGTGACGGTCGCAGTGTAGAGATGGGGAGTCTCGCAATCCCATAGACGCGGATTATCCAAGACAAGGCTATCCGCCTCATATTCCTTTATCGTTTGCTTACGGTTGAATCTGTGGGATGATTCCGCTTCATACACCGCCTTCCCATCCGCATCACGTATTACGGTCTTCATACGCAATGAATCAAGCGATGCGATATGATTCGCTACTTCCGCCTGAATCCTCACTACCGCCCTGTCCCGCTCAACCTCCGGAGTGGTCACATAGAGCGGATGACGCGTGAAATAAAGTTCGGGATCAGTGATTTTAAGATTGACGTCGCGATATAATCCGCCCCCTGTGTACCATCTTGAATTTTCCGGGCTTCCGGTATCTGCCCTGACTGCTATCACATTCTCCTCTCCGTACCGTAATTTATCAGTCACGTCAATTTCAAACCCAAGATAGCCGTAGTCTGTGCCGCCTATGAGTTCTCCATTCAGATACACATCTCCCACCAGCATTATACCCTCAAAATCCAGAAGTATACGCCTCCCTTTCCAGTCATTATCCGGTATGATCGTCTTACGATACCAGCCACACCCCATCTCCTTGAAGCCTCGTGAACTGAGCCGACTCGCCACGTTTGCCACAGGATTATCGGCATCCCCCCTCTCATCAACACCGGGAGCGACCCATGGCTGACTTATCTGATAATCGTGGGGCACATTAACCGTGATCCATCCTGGAGATAACGTATGGGCAGACGCCCCGTCAGCCACATCGCCGGCATGAAACAACCAGTCACGATTCAGCGAGATCACTTCCCGCGCCTCAAGAGGAAAGGGAATGAGCCCTATCGCCACGAATACAATCAACAATAAGAGGAATTTATAGATACGAGTATTAAAGACTGAATAACAAGACTGAATAATATGCATAAATCATGTTTAAAGTAATTCTGCACAAAGTTACATTCCATAAACGAAAGAAACAAGAACAAATTAAAAAGTTTAGAATATAGCCGTAAAGATTTGGCAATTTCAGCAATTTATTCAGTGTATACACGAATCTTTTCATCAACTCCAAATTTGTGGGGGAAGCGTAATGGGCAAACTTGAAAAAAATTATAAAGTGACGACAATTTTCGGTCAATCATCCGACCTACATCGGAAAAGTTTCATATCTTTGCGCTATCTAAATAATTTTCATCATGGACATAATTCTACAGATAGCTGAACGCCTGCGCGGTCTGCGCGATGCCCTTGAGCTGACTACTGCCGATATGGCAAGCCAATGCGACATATCGGAAGAACTCCTTGCCGAGTATGAGAGCGGGATGCGCGATATTCCCGTGAGCTTCATCCACCGGCTCTCTTCCACATACGGCGTGGAGATGTCGGCAATAATGTTTGGCAACGAACCACGTATGAACTCGTATTACATCACACGTGCCGGTAAGGGGGAGAAAGCCGAACGCACCGGTGCATACAGTTATATGGACCTCGCCGCAGGATTCCAGCATCGAGTGATGGCACCATTCATGGTGACTGTCGAGCCGGCTCCCGCTGATGCTCACCTCACCCTCAACACCCACGAAGGACAGGAATTCAATTTCGTCGTGGAAGGTAAACTTGAAATCTCCGTTGCCGGAAAACTCAATATTCTCAACCCCGGAGACGCAATAATGTTTGACGCAAGAAAACCGCACGGTCTGCGTGCCCTCGATGGCAGCAAAGTGCGCCTGCTTGCAGTCATATCCTAATTAATTTCTTTATTATGCTCGATCGTTTTCTTGATAAAACCGAATTTGAGAGTTATGAGGATTTCATGGAGAATTTCCATGTAAATGTACCCGAAAATTTCAACTTTGCATACGATGTGGTAGACGCATGGGCGGAAAGGGAACCTGACAAACCAGCCCTACTGTGGACCAACGACAAAGGGGAGAAGATTCAATTCTCCTTTGCCGACATAAAACGCGAGAGCGATAAGACCGCCTCGTTTTTCCAATCGCTCGGTATCGGCAAAGGGGATATGGTGATGCTCATCCTGAAACGCCACTACCAGTTCTGGTTCTCCATCATCGCCCTTCATAAATTGGGTGCCACCGTCATACCCGCCACCCATCTGCTGACTAAGAAAGACATCATCTACCGTTGCCGCATGGCAGGGATAAAGGCTATCGTAGCCTCCGGCGATCCTGTAGTGACATCGCATATCAACGATGCCCTGCCGGAATGTCCGTCACTTCACGCTCTGATTTCCACCGGTCCTGTGATTCCCGAGGGTTGGTATGATTTCAACAAGGAGATCGAAAAGGCGAAGCCTTTCGTGCGTCCGGAGAATCCTAATGCCAACGACGATGTATCGCTACTGTATTTCACCTCCGGCACCACCGGCGAGCCTAAGATGGTGGCACATGATTTCACGTATCCGCTCGGACACATAATAACGGCATCCTTCTGGCACAATCTGCATGAGGACAGTCTGCACCTCACTCTCGCTGACACCGGCTGGGGTAAGGCGGTATGGGGAAAGCTATACGGACAATGGATTGCAGGTGCCAACGTGTTTGTCTACGACTTTGAGAAGTTTGAGCCGGTGGATGTGCTCCACATGATCCACAACTATGGCATAACCTCTTTCTGCGCACCACCGACCGTATTCCGTTTCCTTATACGTGAGGATCTGTCGAAATTCGACCTCTCAACCCTTAAATACTGCACAATAGCCGGAGAGGCTCTTAACCCAAGCGTATATGAAGAATGGCTGAAACTTACCGGAATCAAGCTCATGGAGGGATTCGGTCAGACAGAGACCACACTCACAATCGCCACATACCCTTGGCTGGAACCAAAGCCGGGTTCTATGGGGAAGAAGGGTCCGGAGTATGAAATCGACCTTGTAACCCCCGACGGCAGACAGGCGGAGGATGGTGAGCATGGAGAGATAATCATACATACCGACGGGCACCGTCCGTTAGGTCTTTTCAAGGAATATCTTCATGACCCGGAACTGACCCTTAAGGCTCATCATGATGGCATCTACCAAACGGGCGACGTGGCTTGGCGCGATGAGGATGGCTATTACTGGTTTGTAGGCAGAAAGGATGATGTGATAAAGTCGTCCGGCTACCGTATCGGTCCCTTCGAGGTGGAGAGTGCGCTGATGACTCATCCCGCTGTGGTGGAATGTGCCATAACCGGTGTACCCGATGAGATACGCGGACAGGTGGTGAAGGCTACAATCGTACTCGCACCTGACTATCGTCAGCGTGCCGTTGACGACAAGGAGGCTCTCATCAAGGAGATACAGAATCATGTGAAGCGCACGACTGCACCCTATAAATATCCCCGCGTGGTTGAATTTGTGGATGAACTTCCAAAGACCATAAGCGGCAAAATCCGTCGCGTAGAGATTCGCGACAAGAAATAGCCGTAAATACACCCGATAAAAAATTCATCATATACAATAATCCCGTCTTGGATTGACCATCCGGTACACCAAGACGGGATTAAATATGTAACACAAAAGGTTTACTCTATGACCATCTCAAACTGGTCGAAACTCTCCGTGCGGTGTGCCAGATGACGTGTTGACGGGGATATACCAAACAGTGGTGAATATGTCTTCACCCCTATCGTCTTTCCATCTGGCTTAAATTCAAGGATACGGAGCCAACCGTCGCCGCCATTCCCTTCCCAGCCGCCGCCAAGAGTCTGGACGTTAAACATCATCTGATGCAGATTCCTCCCTATTGAATTTTTATCGACACGATACGCCACCGAGTTCTCAAAACTACCGGTATCACCCATGTGTCCACACAACGCCAACACAATATTTTTCGATGGCTTCAGAAGTTTCTCCCACACCTGCTTACCCCAGTTGCGCGGAGTAATGTCATACGGCTCATTATCCGTCCATTCAGCCGTGCGCTCGGCAAGCAAAGAATGGGTGATGTAGATCACCTTATGATTCCGGAATCTGTCGCTATCTATCAGGCGTGCCGTCCAACCAAGCACCTCATCACGCGGTGCGAACTCATTGCATACCACAAGCAACTTGCCCCATTCCGGCGACTCAAACTCAAATGCCGCATTCTCCAGCGACTCAACCCCGCTCCGATTAGGATACACTTCCACCGCGCAATCATACCATGCCTTGTTGCGTTCTATCGGGAAATATTCAGGGAACTTTGTATTCCCATTCTCGGAATGACGGTAGCCATAATCATGATTACCTGCCGATATGATATATGGCACCTTGTTGTCAAGACGCTCAAACGATCGCGACACGTTCTCCCACATCTCCCTCGACGTCTGATTAAGCATCCTGCGGTTGCGGACGAGATTATCGTTCTGCTCTACGAGATCACCGGTGCAAAGCACAGCCTTGATATTGAGATTATCCACGTTATCCGCTATCCATGCCGTCTGGAGTTCAAACAATGGTTGGTTGATATCATACTTGATATACCCCTGTGGGTCGCCGAGAAGAATCATGGAAAACGAAGCCGGATCATCCAGCTGCTGACGGTCGGCGCGATCCTGTCCCATTGCCGTAAATACCGACAGAATAACACTTACACTTGCAAGAAATCTTTTCATAACCTTAAATCTTATATTTTTCACAAATTTAAGCATTATTATTCATTGAAATTGTATATAAGTGGTATCTAACTTCATTATTTCCTTAATTCCCTTGTCGAGAAACTGAAGAATATCTGTTGACAGTATCTTTCTCCGGGTCGCAGCAATTGCGAGGGGAACGAAGGTCGGTTGGGCGCATCAGGGAAACCCTGACATTCTATCGCCACTCCTGACCCTTTGTCATATTCCCCTCCGGATATGCTTTCCGGACTCCCTTTAAGCCATCCGCCGGTATAGACCTGCACTCCAGGTTGCGTGGAAAAAACTGTGAGTCGCCGACCCGAACGCTCCGAATCAAGCACAGCCACTTTCTGCAACCTCCCCGGTTGCCAATTATCAACGATCCAACAAGTGTTGTAACCCCTCCCATATATAAGATCCGGGAAATCCGCCTCAATATCCATCCCCAGTCTCTTCGGGGATGTGAAATCCATCGGAGTTGACACCACATCCGCCAGTTCACCTGTGGGTATGAACGCGGAATCGGTAGGCAGGTATCTCGACGCATTGAGCCATAACTCATGACCCAGCACCGAACCGGCATCCTCCCCGTCAAGATTGAAATACGCATGATTGGTGAGATTGCCCACCGTCGGCTTGTCGGTCACTGCCTCCAGATGCAATTCAAGCATATTACCATCGGTCCATACATAAGTGGCACTAACCGACAGATTCCCCGGATAACCCTCATCCCCATCCTCCGACAAGAGGGTGAAACGCACCCGACGGTCATCAATAATCTCCACATCCCATATCCGGTTATGAAAACCAGACGGACCGCCATGTAAAGCATTAGGATAATCATTCTGCGCCAGATGATACGTCTCCCCGTCAATCATAAATTCGCCGTTCGATATACGATTGGCATACCTTCCGGGAATCTTTCCCGCACACGGTCCATCTCCGATATAATCCGCCGGATTACCATATCCGAGCACCACATCCGCCAGATTACCATTACAATCCGGCACAATTACCGACACTATGCCCGCACCGACTGACGACAATGTGACCGACGCCCCGGATTGGTTCCGGAGCGTCAGATAAGTTATTTTCCCTATCACGCAATCAAACGTCGCGATACTGATACCATTCTCTTTCATTCGATTTAATCTCCTCCCAACGGACGGAACTCACCATTACCACCCATCCCATCTTTCGACGTGACCGAGGCTCCGGCATAAGCATCACCCATTGACACTATTTTCAATTGCTTTTCAAATTCAGAACGTGGCAATGTAGTGTCTACGTGTATGCGTCGCTCTCTTCCGGGCAAAATAGACCTTACCACATTCTACACAAAACGACTGAAACGAGTGGTGCTTCCATTCCTATTTTGATCGATAATATATATCGCCCTTCCATTATTGCTTGGGAAAGCATCTTTAGACGACAGCTCCCATACACTAATACGTCACTGCAATTCAGTAGACAGTCTTGAGGAAATCACGTAAATGTATGTGGATGATTCCCGGATACTCTTTAACGGGTCCAACGATATCTTCCATTGTAACGACATACTTCGGGAAGTCGTCTTTGATTGCCCGAAGGTTTCCGAACTCACGTTTGATAGTCTCCTCTGTGGAGAGTTTGTAGGCAACTTGAATATAAATTGTCTTGTCGCCTTTCTTTGCAACAAAGTCAATCTCTCCGGAGGGGATAACTCCTACATATATATCAAATTCTTGAATGAGAAGATGGTTGCGTACAATGTTCTCAATGATTTTTTCAATGCTGCCAAAAACATTAGGCATCTCGTTGATGATACAGTTGCGAAGACCATGGTCGCAGAAGTAATATTTCTCAATCAGCTCGAAAATACGCTTACCATGTATGTCATATCTGGAGAGCTGATTAATAATGAGCGCATTGGATATGGACTTAATATACTTTGTTGCTACATCATTGGTCACCTTGGAACCTTGCGATTTGAGATATTTCACTATGCTGTTGACCGAGACAAGCTGTCCTACATTATCTGCAAGAAAGAGAATCAGGTTTTCCAAAAATTTAATATTGCGGATTTGTTCACGGGCTACGATGTCTTTAAGGACTATCGTGTTGTAGACCCCCTGCAAGTATGCTTTTATCTCCGGCACATCATCAAACTGATAATTCGCCAGACCTGGCATTCCTCCGAAACTGATATATTTAAGCAACGCTTCATGACCGTCAGAAAGGTTGTGGAACCTCAAGAATTCTTCGTATCCGAGACTTCGAATGTTTATCTCGATATATCTTCCGGAAAATTTGGTAGCAATCTCCGAAGAAAACATATAGGCATTGCTTCCGGTTGCAATTATCTGACAACGGTCTTCTGCATAAAGGCTTCTCAGCGCAGTTTCATAGCCATCAATATCCTGAACCTCATCAATAAGAAGGTAATTCTCTTCTCCGAGAGGCAAATTTTCGACAGCATGGGCATAAAGATCATCAGATGTTTTGATGAAATTAAAACTGTTAAAATCCTTATCTATAAACAGCACATTGGATTTGGGCTTGTTTTGGCTCAACCAATTTGAAAGGCTTCTAAGTATAAAACTTTTCCCTACTCGTCTTTGTCCAACCAGAACAAGCATCATGCCACGGTTAAGCTGCCTGATGATTCTGTTGATGTAAATCGGACGGTCAATAATTTTCATAATCATATTAAAAATAATTCTGCACAAAGTTACATTCTATAACCGAAAGAAACAAGAATAAATCCAAAAGTTTAGACCATATCCGTAAAGTTTTGGATATTTTAGCAATTCTTTCAGTGTATAATCGAAATTTTCCTCAACTTGCAAAACTCACTCTAAACCGTCATAGTGACCGTAGTTGTTGAGTTTTTCTTTGTAAATATTCCTGAATTTTATTTATCTTTGCAAAACTTCTTGTAAATACTCATGCAGATGGAACGGAAAAGTGATGGGTTTGATAATCAGAAGGTGATTGTCATTCCAAATGACATTCTTAAGATTTTGGCTTCCGACAAGCTGACCCGATTGCTATATATCACGGATATCGGATTCTATCCTCATGCAGCAGGGCATTACCGTTCTCGTAAGGATGGATCCAATCAGAATATACTGATATATTGCAAGGATGGCGAAGGTTGGTATATGGTCAACGGCAAACGTTGCACGGTAGGCAGAAATCAATTCTTTGTAATATCTGCCGGAACGCCTCATATATATGCCGCATCCGACACTAATCCCTGGAGTATCTTCTGGATGCACTTCACCGGGGAGATGGCTGATCTCCTCAACGATATGTATAATCAGACACATACCATTCCTGAAACTTCTGATTCAAGATTTGATGCAAGAAACCAGATGTTTGAAGAGATATTCATCAACCTTTGGCGAGATTATAACATCGAAAACCTTCGGTATTCTTCCATGGTGTTATGGCATTTCATCGGTTCGTTGGCGTATATCCCACAGTTCCGGCTGATAACTCATGACGACAGCACTGACGTGATTGAGAAGGCAATTTCATTCATGAAGAGTTCAATAAATAAAATCCTGTCACTTGAAGAGATTGCCTCCCATGTGAATTACTCACCATCTCATTTCGGTCTTATATTCTCAAAGCGTACAGGATTCACACCGATCAACTATTTCCACAACCTGAAGATACAGGCGGCGTGCCGATATCTTGACTTCTCCGATCTAAAGATAAAGGAAATCGCCCAAATGCTCGGCTATTACGACCAGTACCATTTCTCAAAGACTTTCACAAAAGTAATGAAGATCTCCCCTTCTGAATATAAATCGCGTGACAAGGGTTAACCCTTGCCACGCGTTCTTCACACTTAAACCATCAAATACCTTTACCTATTTATGTTGTATAAGTTTCATTATCAATCATAGATTGATGTGGCGGATGTCGAAACATATTTGCCGTTACTCTTCAAGATTCCAGACAAACTTGACACATCTACCGATCCCGACGGATTGAAGGAAGGGGATGTCATATATTGCAACAGACTGTAAAGTAACTGACGGCGTTCCGGAGCAGTTGCATCTGAATTATGCCCAAGCAAATCAATACTGCTGAATATCAGTTTCCCTTTACCGCAATTAGCCTCAAATATGGAAGCCAACCGTCGATTATTGACAAAATTATCCACCTGTTTGATTATTGGCATGGCTCCGGGAATGGAATCTATGTCAACGGTAGTGGAATGTTTCAACAAATCCCACCATTGCCAATTGCTGTGCATCTCTGTCGGGAATGACTTCAAAGCCTGATGATTCGGGTCACAGAGAAGTCCCATTGTACCAGCCTGATTCGGGAAATGAACCGGACTCCAGAACACCGGCACAAATTTACCCTCCAGTCCTCGTATGGTGGCATAATCAGGTGAGAATAGCACCTTCTCCCCCTTTTCAAGACTCTCTAAAGCCTTAGCAAGGTTATCGGTAACAACTATTTGGCTCATCAGATTTTCAATATCTGATGCCTTTATCTCCGGATATACCCATATCGACCAAGTATTGTGAGCTAACGTGCCATCCACACTCACATCAAATATTAATTTATCGGCACGACCTGTCTTGACTTCTGTTGAAACCTTACCTACGTTGGTATTCTCTCCATTAATAAGATTCTTATCAGGCAGATACCCGGAGGCGAATATCTTACCCTCCGTATCCGACAATTGCCATTTCACCTTGGCTTCATCTATATTCTCTCCGGAATAATTGGCGATACTTATATCGGCATTAAACACGTCGCCGCTTCTGTATATCGGGGTGCCGAAATATGCCAATGGCACCACAGGAGAGCAGAACTGACGAAATTCCTCAGGCTCTATCACCCCTTTCGAATCCCAGAACGCATCAAGCAGACCCACTAATGCCGTTCCCTGTCCGGGGAAATCGTGCAAGTCAAGCAATTGGAATCCGCTTATAGCCTTTGTCTTCATGGCACGTTCAATCTCCTCTTTATAAAGTATTGCAGCAAGTTTTCCTGACGCATGAGTCCAATCAGATGCCTCTCCAATCAATCCTTTTGACTCCATATCTTTCTTGACTGCCATGAAATTCAAGGGCATAAGGGTGCCGGTATATTTATCTATTTCAGAAAGATTGGGATAGACGGAATATTGACCTATCTCATGAGTGACCAACGGCACTGTTATGTTCTTCACCCCTTCATCAAAATTCTTATCAAATCTCGGTGATTCGCTGTCAAACACACCCTGACCACGCACCCAGCCATCGTTTGTCCATTGAGTGATAAAGAACTGGTCATGAGGTTCGGGATAAGCCCCATGCCCTTTCTCAAACGTAAATGACGATGCAGCATACAAGTGACGGGGATCGGTCTTTCGCATATATTCCACAATGCCGTTCAAAGTGTCGAAATCCGGCTGTAACTCATTCCCACAAGTCATCATCACAAACGACGGATGACTGCCATACTCTCTTATGATACGGTCATATTCCTTATAGATATAGTTTGTCGTAAGGGAATCCTGACCAACAGTCAGCGACCATTGAGGCAGCTCCACCTGAAGATAGAAACCCTTCTTGTCTGCCACCTTGAATGCCGCTTCAGGCGGACACCACGAATGGAAACGGAGATGATTCAATCCGTATTCTTTCGCTGTGGAAAACACTTTCTCCCAACCCGCCTCATCTGTAGGAGGCGTGCCGGTAAGTGGGAAAATGCAACATTCAAGCGTGCCTCGCAGAAACACAGGCTTATTATTTACCAAAATATCTGTACCCTCGGAACTAACTTCCCGGAAACCAAAATCCACACTCTTCTGTGCTCCGGATGAAATGACACTTGCAACCATATTATAGACTGCCGGAGAGAACTCATACCATGCCTTAAAACCAGCTCCGCTACAATCCATACTAATCTCAACATTATTCAATCCAGGAAGTAACATGACTTTCTCACGAGTCTTCACTTTGCCAACATTCAGATTAATCTCTGTAGTGACAGTATCAGAAGTGTGATTATACAGTTCCAACTTTGACAACAACGGTTTTTCCGGGTCTGTGGCATAGACTGCCATTTGGTCTATGCTTATATCCGGGAGTGCTGTCAAGGTCATATTGCCCAAGACACCGTTCCACATCACCTGCGTGTTGTTGGTATAGGCGTGTGCCAAATCATTCACAGATATGTCGTAACGTTTTGAATTGTCAATACGCAGGGTGAGCGTATGCTTCCCTTTCGTCAATGCCGGTATAGAAAAACGATGCGGAGTTGTCAGACTCTCCTGAGCAGTGTCAACCTCCTCCCCGTCAATCCACAGACGGCTCTGCCATAACACTCGTCCCAATTCCAACGAAAGCGGTCTATTTGCCATCTCTTCAGTTATCTCCACATCCCGCTGATACCATGCCGGCCCTACATAAGAATATTTTCTTGTGAGATGCAGCAATTGTGTTTTTTCAAGCCTCGCATCCAATCGGCAAGAGTCGCCCTTACCATTCGTATCCATTGTGCCCGGCAAGGTGACAACATCATCCAACAATGATGCCGACCAGTTTTCCGATATACCTCTGTCAAGAGAATCAATTCTGAATCGCCATTCTCCCGACAAATCTATCTGTAATGGATTATGGTCAATGGCACCACATGCCATAAACCATAGTCCTGAAATTAATACAGATAGAATACCAATTATTATATTCCTTCTCATTTTTCCGATAGATTAAAGAATGAACGGGATGAGAGTATGCCTACATGATTGGGGTTGATTCTCTCCGCTTCGGTCAGGAATTTCTCTGCCTTGTCATAATTGCCAAGACCGAAATGACCGAGTGCCATCATATAGAGGCAATGCACTCTGTTTGTCTCATTGAGATCGCCGTCCCACACAAGAAGATCCGGTAATGACACCGCGAAGTAATCAGGTTTCTGATCCTCAAAGATATGGTTCTCTCCATATACCACCAAGCGATTGAAACGTCCTTTAGCCTTATCATAATTTCCGGTAGCCATGCAGCACAATCCGGCATAGAAGAGTTTATCGGGAGCTGCGTCATTGTAGTAGAGAGCTGCTGTCGGTTCCTCCGGTGCTATCATGCCGGCTTTCCAGCACTCCATAGCCTTATCCTTGTCGCCGTTAAGCTCGTGAGCCTTACCCAACAGATACATGAAATCATTCTCTAATGCTCCGTGCAGCTTACCCTCTCCAAGATTGTGGGGATAGACCAGACATTCCTCAAGCAGACGGATTGCCTCCGCAAGATTCTCCTTCGTAGGATTAGCGATAAGTCTCTTCGCCATCTCCACACGGCTGAACTGATACTGTGCAGGAACCTTGCCTTCACCACCCTCCCACGGATGGAACGTGTGGGCATCAAGAAGAGTCTTAGCCTTATCAAAATCTCCGGTGAAATTAAGAAGTGTAATCTGCTCCAAAAGGAGGTCATCCCTGCGGCTGACAAGCGACGGATATTTCTCCAAGAATGCAAGACGGTCGGCATGGCTGCGACCGAGACGCTTATAAAGCTGGTCAAGCTCCATCAGCACACGGGCATCAGTCCGGTCAAGTTCAAACGCACGCACCATCATTTCAAGAGCCTTATCCTTATCGTTCAATTTATTATATGCCGCCAAAGCAAGGTTTCTCCATACGGTGGGGAATGTCGGGTCAAGTTCAGACGATTTTGTCCACAATGCTATGGCAAGATCATACTGACGTTTGTCGTAGTATAGATTACCAAGATAATATGGAGCACGTGCATCCGACGGATTATACTTCATAGCCACGTTGAGCGCAAGGATAGCCTCTATACGGGTGGGGAAGCAATACTCAGGTGAGATTGTCACAGCCTCCTTATACATAGCCTCTGCCTCAACTATATTGCCTGACTCATGAAGGCTCCACGCCATATAATAGCGGGTCATCGGAGTCACGGCGGTCTCCTCTATCGCCATACCCCATATCTTGGCTGCATCGGTATATGCTCCCGCCGCACAATAGTCGAGTGCAAGCTGGTCATAATCATTAGCATCCTTGCGCATCATCTCTCGCATCTCCGCATACTTACCGAGTTCATAGAGACATCCGAAGTTGAACGGATCTATTGCAAGCGATTCGGCCGCAAACTTCTCAGCCTCCTCTTTCTTCCCCATGAGCATAAGGATATGAGTCTTCAGGGCACGTGCCTTGTGGTTATGCCAGTTGCGGATAAGCGAACGGTCAACCTCATAAAGAGCATCCTCAAGACGCCCCTGACCGTTTGAGATCTGTGCACACGCCATATAGCCGGCATCCTGCCAACCGCCATTCCATGTAGACTTATAGAAACGGTCGTAAGCCTCATCCGTCTTACCTTGAAGTTTCAATGCAAGACCGAGATTAAACAGAGGTTCACCATCATACGGGTTGGGATTTCGCTTCATAAGCACCTTGACAGCCGTGCGCAGATACTTCTCCCCCTTGTCGAAACGTCCCTTGCGGATATACCACAATCCGAGTGCATTGTTGCATCTCACGTCGATGGGGTCACGACGGAGACCCTCCTCATAATAATCCACCGGATTGAATGTGGCATGACGATACTGTTCGAGATGCAGACCGGTAAGATACAATTGCTCCACAGTCTTTATCTCTTCCGGACGGAGTGCCGCCTCTGCCGCATCGGGTATAGGACGGATTTCATCCGGTTCCGGCTCCCACACGAGAAGTTCCTTACCCTTGGCATCGGATATGACAACTCTCAGATTGCTCCATTCTGCATCTCCGGACGTAATCTCCTTGTCGTAGACCATCACAGGCGACATGGTTAAAGTCTCTGAATACAGACTCTCCTCGCCATTGTAAAGAGTGATGACCACATCCTGCTCTGAAGTGGCGAACACCTTCAGACGCACCTTACCCTCTCCGGCACGGTCTATATTCATGAGAAGATCCTTGGATGCGTTCTTCACTATGCCGAGTTCGCGATACGGTAGGAAATACTGGGTGAATGATTTCTCCTCAAAAGGCATGAGCCAAGTGAAGTCAGGCTGATTCTCTGTGTAGACACCTGCCATAAGCTCGATATACGGACCATCCTCATCGGTAAGGTTGCGGTCCCAAGCCTGACCGAAGTCACCGTTACCCCAAGTCCACTGTTTCTTTCCGGGTGATACATGATGGTTTGCGACGTGCAACATTCCGGCACGTGTGTCATTCTCATACCCACCCTCAAAGTTATATTTTGAATTGACCGCCATATAAGAGGTCGGCACCTTGATATTCTTATAGTTGGAGATGTCCACGCCAGCGGAATAATCCATCTTGTAGTAAGTGCCTGTGGCAATCGGGAACGAGCTTACAGCACGTTTACCATGGTCGAACACGGCATTGACATCTGCCGGGAAAACGCTCTGATAGTCGTCATTGACAGCCACTGCCGGGTTTGCCCACCAAAGGAAGGTCTGGGGCATCGGAGTAGGATTATAGAGCACACCCTTTATTTCAAGATATGCCTTGCCGGGACGAAGGGTGAAACCAGCCATACCCTTCTGCGAGAACATGCGCTCTCGCTCGTTGACCCAAACCGTCACTGAGCCGTCGGCATTCTCCTCTATCTTGGAATCAACGGGCATATACGTCGACGGACGATGATGCTGAGGCCAGTTGAACTCTATGCCGCCGGAAATCCATGGCCCAGCCAGCCCTACGAGGGCTGGCTTGATGACGTGGTTGTAATATATGAAATGACGCTCCTTAATCTTATCGTATGCCATCTGCACACGACCTCCGAGCTGAGGCAATATCATCACCTTTATATACTCATTCTCAATCCATATCGCATCATATTCAACGTCAGTTTTCTCATTGGAGATTGACTCTATTACCGGATATGGATAGACAACTCCGCTTGAACCCTGATATACACGTTTTTCAAGAAATATTGGATTCTTTTCCGGTTCTCCGGGAAGGTAAGTAGGTATCATCACCTTCTCTCTCCATGCTTTTACCATAATATCTGTATCTTTATATGATTTTTAATTTTCACTTCTTTATCAATTCATTTTCAAGCTCTTCCAGTGACTTACCTTTTGTCTCTGGCAACACCTTCAGGAAATAGATGTAACCCGACAAGCAGATCGCGGCATACAGCCAGAACGTGCCATAGCTTCCGAGCCATGAATTAAGTATCGGGAAGGAATATGTCAGCGTGAAACAACCGGTCCAAAGAGCAAAGGTGCATACCGCCATCGCAATCGCTCTCACCTTATCGGGGAAAAGCTCCGCAAGAAGCACCCATGTGATGGGTCCGAGAGTCATGGCATAGCAGGCTATAGCAGCCACCACACATATCACCATCAATATGCCGCTGACTTGGAAATAGTAGCATGTGCCGAGAATCATGTAAATCAGCGCGAGTCCCAACGCACCCATTAGCATCAGCTTGCGACGTCCGAGTTTCTCCACCGTGAAAATCGCCACAAATGTAAAAACCACGTTGGCAATACCTGTAACCACGATATTAAAGAGCATATCACCAAGTGGATAACCTGCCGATGCGAATATCTCCTGTGCATAATTGAATATCACGTTGGTGCCACACCACTGCTGGAATACGGCTATGATCACTCCCAGCACAAGCACCGGCACATACGGTCGGCTAAACAATGTTGATAGTCCGGCATTCCCTCGCTTTTCCGCATTCTGTATGGCGACAACCGCCTCTTTTGCATAATCCTTGCCCCCTATCTTGAAATATACGATCTCAGCAGCCTCCACACGTCCCACCATCGTAAGCCAACGCGGACTCTCCGGTATGAAGAATGTGAGGACTACAAACAGAACTGAAGGGAATGCCTCTGCCCAGAACATCCAACGCCAACCGGACTGCACGTTCCACGTCGTCATCATCTCCTGTGATGTCATTCCGTCCGGTATCGGATCGGCGAGAAGCATATTGACAATCTGCGCACCAAGGATACCGAATACAATTGTCATCTGATTTAGCGTCACCAATTTGCCTCTCACGTGGGTCGGGGCTGCCTCCGCTATATACATAGGCGATAATGCCGACGCTATGCCAATGGCAATGCCACCCACAAGACGGGCAATGATGAACAATGAGAAGTCATTAAACGCTCCGGTAGCAACCGCCGAGATGAAAAAGATGATTGCCGACAATGTGAGCAATGGCTTGCGCCCGTAACGGTCGGCAAGCATTCCGGCAGAAACTGCGCCTGCCAGACATCCCAATATCGCCGAACTCATCGCCCAACCTTGCATCGCAGGATTATCGCTGATTCCGAAATATAGTTCATAAAACGGCTTTGCACCGCCAATCACGACCCAGTCGTAACCGAACAAAAGGCCTCCCAACGCCGAGACCATACAAATGAAATAGACTAATCTGTAGTTATATCGATTCATGGTAATGATATTTTTTTGTTCTACTTATCATTCAACTTATGAAGTCGGTCAAACTTCATTTTCACTTTGCAAAATTACAACCTATCGATGCCTCGGCAAATAGATTTTAACTTGTAAATGATGTAAAATATCACGGAGAGATAGATTTCTTCAGAATTGCACGATAAAGACGTTTTTGAAATTGCAAAAATAGTGTAAGAATTGTTATATCTAATGGATATTGTAGCGAAGCTGCTAAGTAAACTTAAAAAATAACTTGTGAAATAATGAAGATATTCATATCGGGAGATGGTGAATCCGGAACGTATCTCGCCAAGCTTCTCTCTTCTGAAAACCAAGATATCATACTGATGGGTAATAACGACGAGCATCTGAATAATCTCGATGCCCGCTATAACATACTCACTACTTCCGGGAATCCTCTCTCGGTGAAGGATCTCAAAAAAGCCGGAGTCGCAGACTCCGACCTGTTTATCGCAGTCAATAAGAGGACTCCTCTCAATATCACCGCCTGCCAACTGGCGAAGCTATGCGGCGCACGCTCCACTGTGGCGCGTATCGACGAGGAGGAACTAATGCGTTCGCCGAGCCGGGAGTTTCTTGAAACGTCGGGAATCGGCACTATGGTCTTCCCCGAACTTCTCGCCGCCCATGAGGTGCTTGTGTCGTTGAGAAACAATTGGACAAAGAACAGATTCGAACTTCATGGAGGTCTGCTTACCGTGGTGGCGGTCAGGCTAAAGGGCAACTCCCCTCTCGTCGGGCTTACGCTACGCGACCTTGCCAATACGGAACGCACATTCCACGTGGCAGCAATCAAGCGCGGTTGGGATCTCATAATTCCTCGCGGCTCCGACACCCTGCTTGAGGGAGACACCATATATCTCGTGGCAACTCCTGAAAATCTCAATACTCTACCTGCATTATGCGGGACAGTCCAGAAACGTATCCGCCGGGTCATGATTGCCGGAGGCGACAAGTTTGCCCGCATTGTTGCGGCAAGGCTCATGAAAGACTACGACGTGGTCATAATAGAGCCAGACAGGGAGCTATGCCGGAAAATCACGGAGATTCTGCCAGACGTGACTGTGGTCAACGCAAGTTTCCGTAATCTTGACGTGCTGAGGGAGGAGGATCTGCCATCGATGGATGCTTTCCTTGCTTTTTCCGGTAGCGATGAGACAAACATAGTAAGCTGTATGATTGCTCGTGAATTTGGGGTGGGAACCGTGATAGCCGAGATTGAAGACACCCAATACATCGCCGAGGGAGAGAGTCTGAATATCGACAAGGTTATCAACAAGAAACTCGTCACCTCATCCCATATAATGCGGCTGATACTCAACAACGATGTGGAGGCCCCCCGCCTTATGTCGCTTGAATCTGCCGGAGTGATGGAGATTGTGGTGAGAGAAGGGGCGAAGGTAGCCGGAGAACGTGTGCGTGACGTGCATATATCCCGACATCTCACAATCGCCGGAGTGATTCGCGGCAGTAAAGGCTACCTCGTTGACGGCGACACGATATTGATGCCCGGCGATCATGTGGTGGCAGTGTGCCGCAACGGGCATTTCAAGGAGGTGGACCGTCTTTTCGGTAAGTCTCCTTTCCAAAAGAAATAATAGTAATATTGACCGACATGAAAACGAAAGTCATCAACTATCGCACAGTGTGCCGGGTGATGGGATGGATGCTTCTCCTGGAGGCAGCCATGCTTATTCTCCCCACATTGGTAAGCATATCATACGGAGAGAACGACTATAAGGTGTTTTTGGCAGCAATAGGATGCTGCATGGTGCCGGGTCTGCTTCTCGCACAGCCCGGCAGCGGGTTCAACACCGACGTGACCCGTCGGGAATCATATCTGCTCACAGGATTATGCTGGGTACTATTCTCAGCATTCGGCATGTTGCCCCTTATCTGGTCGCCGACATGCTCTCTCGGTGTGGCTGACGCCTTTTTTGAGACAATGTCGGGGTTCACCACTACCGGCGCGACTGTGATTGCCGATGTTGACCGTTGCTCAAAAGGGGTGCTATTCTGGCGCAGTGAGATACAATGGTTCGGCGGACTCGGCATTATCCTCTTCACTCTCGCCCTTCTCCCCGCCCTAAACAAGACCGACGGGATATGGATGTTCAACACAGAGACCACCGGCATAACCCACGACAAGATACATCCACGCATCGGGCATACGGCAAAGACCCTTTGGATGGTATACTCAATGATAACCATTCTATGTATTCTCGCCCTCTGGGCAGGACCGATGGATCTTTTTGACAGCGTATGCACATCCATGAGTTGCGTATCCACAGGCGGCTTCAGTCCTCACTCGGCAGGTCTGGATTATTGGGACAGCGCGTATATAAACGGAACTATGACAATCTTTATGTTTGTGAGCGGGATCAACTTCATAATTCTTTACAGGGTGGCAAGAGGAGACCGTAAGAGCCTCACCGGCAACGATGTCTTCAGATGCTATTGCATGATTCTGGGAGTCTCCTACATGATCACATTGCTGTCTCTGTTGATTAGCGGAGAGCCACGAAGCTTGAGAAATCTTCTCATCGACCCTCTGTGTCAGACGGTATCCGCTTTTACGAGTACGGGCGTATCATCAATGCCGTATGAGATAATGCGACCTTCGGTGGTAGCGGTCCTTACGTTGCTGATGGGGATCGGAGCATGTGCCGGCTCCACGTCGGGTGGTCTGAAAACTGACAGACTGCTTGTCATTTGCAAGAACGCACGCAACGAGAGCCGACGCATACTTTATCCCAACAGAATGAATGCCATACACGTCAACGGCACGTATCTCAGCGACGGCATATTGATAAAGATCTTCGCCTTCCTTGCATGTTACCTTTTTCTGTGGCTCGCGACAACAGTAATCACAACAATGTATGGATTCCCGGTTTTTGATTCCGCATTCGCTGTATTGTCATGCCTTAGCAACAACGGACTAGGATATGGAATCACCGGTAGCGAAGGTTCCTTCAGTGTGTTTCCGGATTTGGTGAAATGGCTTATGTCGGGGGTAATGCTTGCCGGACGACTTGAGATATTCACGATAATCGTGCTTTTCATCCCACGCTTCTGGCGAGGATAAGCGCACTCAGAGCCCTACCGCCTTCACAAACCATTTGCGCGCACTCTCCGGCATAGGCTGACCGGCAACTATATCCTTGAGTCGCGAAAATTTGTCGCGGAATGTGAAAAGACGCTCTCTGCTCTCTGTCGGATAATATTCGAGCATCTCATATATCACGCTCATGGTGCCGAAATCCTCATTGACCTCAAGTTCGGCATATTTATCCTTCAACTTCCCGAATGCCTTGACAAAACGGTGCATGCTTCCTATAGTGCCGTCAGCCTCGTCAGCATTCTCCGGGAAGACCATGTTTATCCTCTTCCCTTTGGCGCAGTCATAGTCACCAAGATCAACCACCACTGCCAACTCCTCCGGAGAATAGGTGTATTCCACAGGCATACCATCTACCGTCACTTTCTCCGGCTGCAATGTGGCATGAATCTTCACGTCAACATCCCTTTTGGAGGGCATCTCACGATAAGAGCCCTTTCTGGGTTCGAAAGTGATGTCAAGGGTGTTCCCCTCACGATGCGAGCGTATCTTTGTGACCGCGAAATTATCGGCATAGTTATCGTCGTCGCCGAAATCCTCATACAGGTCAAACTCGCCGTCTCCGCCGGGATATACACTGATTGAGAGAGGAGCGGAATTTGACCGCAGATTATCGACAGATGCCGCATGATGAGGAATCACCGACCCTGCCTTGATATAGACGGGATATTCATCCATCGCCATGGTGCGTTCATAGACCCTGTTGCCATCCAGAAGCGTGCCTGACGACTCCTCATACCATTTCCCCTCCGGAAGCCATACCTTTATCTTGGAATAGCCATCGACAGCCGGAGAGACCACAGGCGCAACTATCATGTTGTCGCCGAAATAATACTGCCCCTTGTAATCGTATGCCTCCTCTGTCTCGGGATATTCATAATACATCGGACGGCAGATCGACACACCGTCGTCATACGTCTTGCGAGCCATGGAATAGATATATGGCACGTTGCGGTAGCGCAGCTTGACGGCATCCCTTATCAGATTAAGCGTCTCCCTGTCGAAATTCCACGGCTCCTTATTAAGATGAACCTTCTTGTCGGAATGGGTGCGCATCACGGGAGAATATGCACCGAATTGGAAGAAACGGGTGTAGAGTTCCAGGTCTATGATGGAGTCGCCGGGAAGGGCACGGAAGCCACCTATGTCGTGTCCCCAATATCCGTAACCAACGTTGGAAGCCGTGCTCGTAAAATAGGGCATGTATTCCAAGGTCTTCCATGTGGTGTAGCTGTCGCCGGAGAAACCAAGCTGATAACGGTGGTTGCCCAGACCGCCCCAACGGTGGAAGATAATCGGGCGGGCATCGCTCGTATTCTTCATCTTGTTGAAGAACGTATGGTTAAGCCACCATGTGTTGCTTAGGGAATCCATTTTCGAATCATATAGACTCTGCTGCCAGTCAAGCCACCAGAAGCTGACGCCCTCTTTCGTCATGGGGTCGAGGATATGGTCAAAGACGCTGTTGATAAACGTGCGGTCAGACGATACCCACGGAATATCCTTTTCCGTCTTAGGATCCACGCCATTCTCGCGTGCAATCTGAGGATATGCCTGCTCAAACTTCTTGATGCCGGAGGCAGGATGCAAGTTGAGCGTCACCTTCAGGTTGCGGTCACGCAGATAGTTGAGGAATTTCTCCGGCTCGGGGAACAGGCGGCGGTTCCAGGTCCAGCCGGTCCAGCCTCCATGTTCGGCGTCAGTGTAATGCCAGTCCATGTCAATGACCAGCACCTCCACAGGTATGTCATACGATTTGAAATTGTCGATCAGCTGACGTACCTCATGCTCGGAATAAGCCCACCATCTCGACCACCAGTAGCCGAAAGCATAACGGGGAAGAATAGGTATCTTCCCGGAAAGCGTAGTGAAGTCCTTAAGCGCACCCTTATAGTCGGAACCGTAGCCGATGAAATAGAAATCCTGTGCACCTTTCTTTGACTTGCGCTTCTTTACCCAGGGAATCACCGGATCATCATCCAGCAGGAAGCCGCGTGAATCGTCAATAAGAGTCCAACCGTCACGGGCGAGTACACCCGGATCAAGTTTGCCCGGACGTGTGCACCATTCCCCCTCTCTGTTTTCCCACTGCAATTCATCACCGTTCCACCAGTCGAGCGTGCGTGTGGTGCCCTCCAGATTCATCTTCTGTGGAGTGCCCGGCTTCCACTCAAAAGGCTTGACACCCTCAGCCGATACTATAGTGAGGTTATCTGCCGAGAAGGGGCTGTTGCACTTCTTGTAATTAAGGGTAAGTTTCGACGTGGTTATCGTCACGTTCTTCCCGTCGTCTGTCACCTTGGCGTCAGTCTTTGGATACGACCTGTTGTAGCCTATAAAACTGGGGGCATCGTTGAATTTTCCGTCGGGCGCATATTCCATCCTGACAAGCCCGTCGGACACTACCGTAAAACGTTTCGTCTTGTCCTTATAGACAATTCCATCTGTCTGCGGTGTCGTGGCTGACAGAGAAAACACCGATAAGACGGTGAGACATGCTGTGAAAATCTTCTTCATTCCGTAATTCTTCATGGGATATATAGTATTTGGAAATTTCCGTCTCAGTCCTCCACATTCCCCTAAAAGGCAATACTTCAAGGGGTGCAGACAGATAATCATGTGTAAATTTAGATATTATTTTTTAATCTGACATAATATGCAGGCGTTTTTTTGAGTGATTCTCCCCTTTTTGAAATTTAAATCATATATCCCTGTTAATAAATATATTAATACTTAAAAATGTATTATTTCATCAAAAGAATGGACATACGGGCGCATACAATGTACGATAACATCAATGATTTGTACGTCTAAGCCATCTCTTAGGCACTCCAATTACTAATTTTGCGATATCGAAAATCAAACCATCATCTCTCTCCGAGGGAAAGTATAACCTACCAAACAAAACTATCATGAAAAGATATCCCTTATCTGTATTGCTCTGCTTCTCTTTCATGACAACGTTCACGTCAAACGCCAAGGAATGGAGAGTCAGTTCTCCCGACAACCGCCTTTCCGTGACTGTGAATTGCGGCAAAGTCACGACATACGAAGTAGAATATGGCAACAAACAAATCATTGAGCCCTCTCCAATCTCCATGACATGTTCCAACGGAAAGGTGATAGGACACAATGCCAACGTAAAGAAAGTGACACGCAAGTCTGCCAATGATATCCTACATCCGGTTATTCGCCAAAAAAGCGCAGATATCAAGGATGAATATAATAGTATGGAGCTTCACGCCGGGGATTGGTCGCTTGAGTTCAGGGTATACGATGATGGATTCGGCTACCGCTTCAACACCCAGTTCAAAGATTCAATCAATGTGCTTGACGAGGAAGCCACTTTCCGGTTGGCAGGCTACTATGAGACACTATTCCCCGAAGTGAAAAGCCTGCTGACTGCACAGCAACCTACGTTTACCCCTCTAAAACTTTCAGAAATAAAGACCGACCAGTATTGCTGCACCCCTCTTCTCATGAAAGGGGATGACAATATAAGGGTGTTCATAAGCGAGTCTGATCTTGATAGCTATCCGGGAATGTTCCTGCGAAAACAGAGTGAACGGGAATTTGCGGGGATGTTTGCCAACGTGGCGTTGGAAGAGAAAGCAACTCCGGGACGCCAGATTTTCCCATCAAAACGCGCAAACTATATAGCACGCACCACAGGACGCCGAAGTTTCCCTTGGCGTGCCGTCATAGTAGCCGACAACGATGCCAATCTCATCACCAACCAACTCATATATAAGCTCGCTCCTGAAAGTAAAGGTGATTATTCTTGGGTAAAACCGGGGAAGATCGCATGGGACTGGTATAACGACCTTATGGTGACAGGCGTTGACTTCAAGAGCGGCATCAATAATGAAACCTACGAATATTTCATTGACTTTGCATCGAAATATGGTCTGGAATATGTGGTAATCGACGATGGATGGTCGGAGGAATGGGATGTTACCAAGACAATACCGGATATCGACATACCGCGTCTCGTGGCATACGGTAAGGAAAAGGGTGTAGACCTTATCCTTTGGGTATCATGGGCTCCTTTCAGCAAGCAGCTTGATAAGGCTCTCGCTCAATTTGAGAAATGGGGAATCAAGGGTATCAAGATGGACTTCATGAATCGTGATGATCAGGCAATGGTGGATTTCTATTATGATGTGGCACGAAAGGCGGCAGCCCATAAGCTACTCGTGGATTTCCATGGTGCCTATAAACCTACGGGATGGCTCAGGACTTTCCCGAATGTGCTCACTTCTGAAGGTGTCGCAGGTCTGGAGAATCACAAATGGAGCAGCAAGGTGACACCACAGCATAATCTAATACTACCCTTCACCCGAATGGTGGCGGGTCCGATGGACTACACTCCCGGTTCAATGACAAACCTTCATGAGAAGAGTCATAAGGTAGACTATAATCATCCCGCCTCTATCGGCACACGTTGTCATCAATTGGGGATGTATGTGGTCTATGAAAGTCCATTGCAGATGCTTGCCGACTCTCCGACAAAATATTATCGCGAACCGGAATGTATGGAATTTCTATCTCAAGTGCCGGTGGTGTGGGATGAGACAAAGGTGATACAAGCTAAGATCGGAGAATATACCGTGATAGCCCGACGCAGTGGCGATACCTGGTATATCGGAGGCATGTGTGGCAAAGAGGGTAAATCCTTTGATATCCCCCTTGATTTCATTGAAGGGAACAAGACGCTGACAGCATGGGAAGATGGTGTAAACGTCGATCGTGATGCAAACGACTTCGCGCGCCGCACAAAAGACGTGAAAGCCGGCGATATCCTGACCATAAATATGTATTCCGGCGGAGGCTATGCCGCCGTCATACGCTGATAACCAATATTAACCAATTTTTAACCTAAAAATCTACCAGGAAATGATTTCAAATTCCAACAACACTTCCGGTAAAACTCTTATCGCTGCCGGGATGATGGCATTATGTGTAGTTTCCGCGTGCCCGGTGGGGGTATATGCCCGTGCTCCACAACAAAAGCAATCGGAACAACAGCTAAAAACTATAACAGGAGTTATAGTTGATGCCAGGACTCACGAACCATTGATCGGTGCGACGGTAATGGTGAAGGGTACCGCCGTAGGGACTGCCTCGGATATCGACGGTAATTTCTCTATAAATGTCGTACCCGGATCTACACTTCTCGTCTCTTATACCGGCTACCAAAGCCTCGAATGCAAGGCTTCTGACAACATGACGATATCATTGACAGAAAGCACATCCAATCTTGATGAGGTAGTAGTCGTGGGATATGGCGTGCAGAAAAAGGGGACTTTGACAGGATCCGTATCTTCCGTGAAAGGTAGCGATCTAAAGACCTCGGGCGTTGCCAACGTGACAAATACATTTGCCGGACAAATTCCCGGTGTAGTCGCCAACACACGTTCAGGCGAACCTGGGTCCGACTGGTCAAACATATACATACGAGGCAAAGGTACTCTTAACGACAATTCTCCTCTTATTATTATAGACGGAGTAGCCAATAGAGATGGACTTGAGCGCCTTAATCCGAATGATATAGAATCCATCAATGTCTTGAAGGACGCATCTGCAGCAATATATGGTGCAGAAGCAGCTAACGGAGTTATTCTAGTAACCACAAAACGAGGTACCATACAGAAGCCGACAATCACCTACAATGGCACATTCTCACTGCAACAAAACACACGGCAGCCAAATCTGATGAATGCGTATGAAAATATGGTGTGGAGCGATGAAATCTCAAAATATAAAGGACAGACCGCCCAGTTTGAAAACATAAAGGGAGGATATCTTGACGGCACAATCAATCGCGACCAATATGGAGACACCGATTGGATGAAGGTAGTATTCCGCAAGGCTACACCATCTACCCGTCACTCGCTGGCACTCAACGGTGGCAACGACAGAGTGAGATATTATATATCTGGCGACTATTCTTATCAGGAGCCAAACTACAGAAATACAAAACTGAATTATCAGACGTATCAAGTGCGATCCAACATTGACGCACAGATATTCCGCGACCTAAAAATAGGATTTGACATTGCGGCGCGAAGGGAAGCACGAAATAATGCAATAACATCTACAAGTAGTATCTTTTGGGAGGCAATGATGGCATATCCCTGGCTATACGACTTCTACCCCAACGGTCTTCCCGGTCCGGGTATTTCCGGAGGTAACAACCTCGCTCTACTCATTGATGGAGAGACCACAGGTTATAACAGGATAAAAGACACTTTCCTTGATACAAAATTAAGTTTCGATCTCCAAATGCCATGGATCACAAAGGGTCTGTCATTCTCTGGCTACGTAGCAGTGGATTATCACGCACGTGACCAGAAAAAATTCTTTGACATGTGGGACACCTACACCTACAACCCACTGACAAAGGAATATGACAAACGCACAACCAATACAAACGGAGGCGTGCGAGATCTGAATCAGAATCATGATGACAACTCCCGCACATCCCTTTTCTTCAAATTAGCTTATGATCGCACCTTCGGAGACCACACTATCGGAGTATTCATAGGTTACGAGCAGAGCAAATACCAGGGTGAGTATTTCTCAGCTTTCCGTAAGGACTTCATGAGCAGCAAACCCGACTATCTTAACTTCGGAGGAGATAAAGACAAGAGCAACTCGGGATATGGCTACCATGAGTCTAAACAGAATATCTTCGGACGTTTCAACTATAATTTCCAGGATAAATATCTTGTGGAATTTACCTTACGTCGTGATGGGTCAATGAATTTCGCGCCCAAGAAACGCTGGGGTACTTTCCCGGGTGTTTCCGTAGGCTGGCGTTTCGGTCAAGAGAAATTCATCCAAGACAATACAGATATAGTTGACGACCTCAAGCTCCGTGCATCATGGGGAAAACTCGGAAATGACCGTGTTGATGCATTCCAATACCTCAGCACATACACCATGGGGGCAGGCGCTATTTTAGGCACCGATCCTGAACGTTCAAAGGGATTCGCTCCCGGTCTCATCGGGAACACCAACATCACATGGGAGAAAGTCGACACTAAAAATATCGGTATCGACGGATCGCTATGGCATGGTATGCTGGGCTTCACTGCTGAATATTTCTATCAGAAACGCAAGGATATCCTTACTCCCAAGAACGCGTCCATACCTGACTACACCGGACTCACTCTCCCCGACCAGAACATTGGAGAAGTCAGCAACCAGGGTGTCGAGATTATGCTTACACACCGCAACCGTATCGGCAACGTATCTTACTTTGTGTCGGGCAACCTTACCTACACACGCAACAAGATTATCTATTTCGATGAGGCGCAGACAGTACCCGAATGGCAGAGACGTACAGGCAAAAGCATTGACACTTATTTGATGTATAAGTCCGACGGCATCTACCAGACTCAAGAGGAGATCGATAATACCCCGCACCTTGCAGGCGCACAACCAGGCGATTATAAAATATGTAGATATCAACAACGATGGTAAAATCACGTCTGATGACCGTATCCGTAGCGACTATGGCAACATCCCCCGCATAATCTACGGTATCAATTACGGCGCGGAATGGAAAGGCATAGGCATCAATATGACATGGACAGGACAAGGACAGGCAAACCAGATGATAGTGCCCTATTCCTACAACCTCGACAAGGATTACTACAACAACCGTTGGATATCAGCTGAGGAAACTCCTAATTCCAAATATCCGCGTGCATTCAACAAGGATGGTGACAACAATACAAACTGGAGCGACTTCTGGCTCTATGACGCATCCTTCCTCCGCCTTAAGAATCTGGAAGTATATTATAACTTCCCCACAAAAATCACAAGCAAAATCGGTCTGCAAAATCTTAGAGTGTTCTTCTCCGGCACAAATCTTTTCGTACTTGATAAGATCAAACTTCAAGATCCAGAATCTGACGCCACTTCCACAGGACAGTCTTATCCTTTGCAGAGAGTATTCACATTCGGTCTGAATGTAAGTTTCTAAACGATTTTTCCAAATTATAACTTTTATGAATCATACGATGAAATCTCTAATATACAAAAGCACATTACTACTCCTTACTGCAGGGGTTATGACATCTTGTGACGTGCTTGACCTTGAACCGCTCGATTCCTATACGGAAGACGTGATATTCTCCGATGGCGCCCTGACAGAGGCGTATGTAACCAAGTTCTACACTTATCCGAAGAATGGATTCAATGAGATGAGCCACCGTTATTTCTGCGATGAAGCCATGTCTAACTTCAATAACAATAATGCATGGCAAATCGAACAGACCGGCTATACACCCGATATGATGGGATTCTTCAATATGTGGAAAGAATACTATACAAATATCAAGAATATCAATATCGTATTCAATAATCTTGAGAATCTTGACCGTGTACCCGAACCAGACAGGAGCACACTTATCGGAGAAGCTACATTCTTCAGGGCATTCTTCTATCTGGATTTAATATCGCATTTCGGTGGTGTGCCTTTGATCACACGTACTTTCGAACTTGACGATCCGGAAATGATGGTGGCAAGAAACTCTTATGACGAAGTTGCTAATTTCTGCGTTAAGGAATTCCAAAAAGCAGCCGATCTGCTCCCATTGAAACAGACGGGTGGAGATTTCGGGCGACTCACGAAAGGGAGCGCGCTCGCATATAAGGCCCGCACACTCCTCTATATGGCATCTCCGTTGAACAATCCTTCAAACGACCGTCAGAAATGGCAAGCTGTGGCAGATGCATGCGAAGAATTATTCGCTCTAAATCAATATTCACTTGACCCTGATTATCAAGGCTTGTTCTACAACCACATGAGCCCCGAGATCATTTTCCAGCGTCTGTATAACACGGAGTTCGGACATTGGTTCAATTGGTATAACCAACCGAACGGTTATCTCGGATGGTCTTACACTTGCGTGACTCAGGAGATGGTAGACAGCTATGAGATGGAAGACGGCACAATGCCCGATCCGACACCTTATATGGATCCGTCAAATCCTTCCGACCTCTATCCATGGGCAAACAGAGACCCGCGTTTCTACGCAACGGTCGTATGCGACGGTCAGAATTTCGTGAACCGTCCGGTAGAATATTGGGTCAATGAAGATGGTAAGACCGGTGGTCTTGATTCCGAATACTCAGGCACTGAAAACTGGAACTATTCAAAAAGTCATTATTCCATCCGCAAGTTCGCTGCCGAAGACATTACCGCACCGCGTGCAGTACGCGCCTCGAATCCTTGGATCTATTGCCGCCTGGCTGAGATATATCTGATCTACGCCGAAGCTAAGTATATGTTGGGCGATGATGCTACAGCAAGAACATACGTCAATAAGATCAGAGAAAGAGCCAGAGGTGGACGCCAAGACATACTTCCCGACGTAACTGAAAGTGGAGATGCCCTTATGGAGAAAATACGTCATGAACGTAAGGTAGAATTGGCGTTTGAGGAACAACGGTGGTATGACGTTCGTCGTTGGAAGATTGGCAAGGAGACTCAGTCCGGTATGTTCCATGGAATGAACATTATACGCAAAGCGGATGGCAGCAAAGTATATTATCTCAAAGATCTTCAGGATAGATCTTTCGAAGATATACACAACCTTGTGCCTCTTCCTGCATCAGAAATCAACAAGAATGACTTATTAATTCAGAATCCAGGATATTGACATAGGTCTAAAAACGTTCTTTCGCAGGTAAATATTAGTGCAAATATTAGGTCTATTTAGAAAGGGTCTGTAATGTGGATGTCAGGATATCCCAATCCTGATATATAGGCCCTCTTCGGGCGGCATTCCCACTATTCCGGCAATATTCGGGAATGCCGCTTTATTCTAAGAGACTAAAGATGTTTACGAATTACAAACCGGTTGCAAGAGAAAGATTATCTGCGAAAAATACTATTATTTGATCTCTCCGTAGTTGCTTAATAGGAATTAAAATATTTATTTTGCGGATGCGACACCCTCATGAGTAGGCATGCACGGGATTATGCCGTATCCATCGATAAACAAATCAACCGATATGAAACTAAAACTGACCTTTTCCGCTTTACTCGTTGCCTCAGCGGTCTCTTCTGTATTCGCACGCCAATATTGGGAACCGGATGCTAATGGAGGTATCACATGGAACGTGAGTGATAAGGAGAATCATTCCGACCATATAGAAATGGCAGGCAAAAGAGTGGCGAGCGTGCTCCGTTATGGCGTAGACCCTTCCGGTGCCTTCACCATCGACAAAAGCATGGTGTGGCCTATGCTCCGAATTATACCCAATGATACGAGAGGATGCATCATGCGCCGTTTCGGTTGGGATCCTCTGGATGCGGTAACAGTCAACGGTCGCCCTCTCCTGAATGAGAAAGTCCGTAAGATATCCCTGAAGAACGCCCTTGAAGTAGAGAGCGATTTCAACAACGGATATTACGGAAGCTGGAAACTACGCCGCTCATACTTCACCTCTCCGGAATTACCCACACTGGTAGAGAAATATGTCGTTGTCAACAACGGCAAGAAAAATCTACAGGTGGAGATTCCCGGCGGAGGATTCACCGTAGCTACCGACCCTAAGAAGGGCGTGGCAGGCTCATACTCAATACAAGGCTCCACAATAGGCGCGGGCACATACTACCTTCAGCCCTCCGATTCAATCACATTCTATGCCCAGATAACGGCAGTCGCTCCCGGTGAAGAGGTAGTAGTGGCTGATGCCGAAGCTGAGTATGATGCGCGGAAAGGGTTTGTAGACAACATGATGAGTTCACTCGTACTGGAGACTCCCGATCCGGTAATCGACAAGATGATGGATTTCGCGAAAGTCAGGGCGTGCGAGAGTATATATGCCACAAAGGGCGGTCCCCTTCACGGACCCGGCGGAGAATCCTATTACGCCGCAATCTGGGCAAATGACCAGGCTGAATACGTAAACCCATTCTTCCCTTATACGGGCTATGACTACGGCAACGCTTCCGCACTCAACTCATTCCGTCATTTCGCACGATTCATGAATCCGGAATACAAGACCATCCCAAGCTCAATAATCGCAGAGGGAGACGACATCTGGAACGGTGCCGGCGACCGTGGCGACTGCGCGATGATTGCATACGGTGCGTCGCGATATGCTCTCGCAAGAGGCGATCGTAAGGAAGCCGAGGAATTATGGCCTCTGATCACGTGGTGTCTTGAATATTGCCGACGTCAGATAAATGCCGACGGAGTGGTGGCATCCGATTCCGATGAGCTGGAAGGACGTTTCCCATCAGGCGATGCAAATCTGTGCACATCATCCCTGTATTATGATGCCCTTATCTCAGCCTCTTATCTCGCAAAGGAGCTTGGCAAACCGAATGGCAGCCAATATGCGAAACAGGCAAAACAACTGCGTAAGAACATCGACAAATATTTTGCCCACGACGTGGAAGGATTCGACACATACGCCTACTATAAGGGTAACGACGTGTTACGCTCCTGGATATGTATCCCTTTGACAGTAGGGATAGACGAGAGAGCCAAAGGTACTATTGACGCACTCTTCTCCCCACGTCTCTGGACAGAGAACGGATTGCTGACACAGGCAGGCGACAAGACATTCTGGGACCGCTCCACGCTGTATGCCCTGCGCGGCGTATTTGCAGTAGGTGCTACGGAGAAAGCTATGGAATATCTGAAGAAGTATTCCAACACCCGTCTGCTCGGTGACCACGTGCCCTACGCAATCGAGGCATGGCCTGAGGGTGGACAGCGGCATCTCTCTGCCGAAAGCGGACTCTACGGACGAATCATCACGGAAGGGATGTTTGGAATACGCCCCACCGGATTCAACAGCTTCACCTTATCCCCCCGACTGCCAAAGGATTGGGATTTCATGAATCTTAAGAATATAAAGGCTTTCGGTAAGGACTTTGATATTTTAGTGGCACGTGAAAGCCCCGATAATCTTAAAGTCACGATAATCAATGACGGCAAATCATCCGTATATAAAATATCTGATGGGAAATCCGTTGCGGTAAAACTATAAGTATCCACATATCCGGACATAGCTTTAGACATGATTCAAAGCTATGTCTGGATAATTTTGCCACTCGATATGAAATCACCTCTATTCTCAATTCTGCTATGTGGGTTAGTTGCCGGAGGATGCACGGGCACCACGGTTAATGAATGCAGCAATACCCTTTCCAATGAGGAGGTGGCTGTCTTCACCTCTTCCGACAAGGTATTGCAGAAAGCTTACGAATGGGCGAAGAAGACTGCCCTATCCTATTCCCATTCCGACCTTGACCCAGTCGGATTCTGGTATGAGGCAGCACTCCCGAAACGCGAGGCGTTCTGTATGAGAAACGTGTCGCACCAGTCAGTCGGTGCTCAGATTCTCGGTCTTCAGCCTCACAACAAGAACATGTTCTCTCTCTTTGCAAAGAACATCTCCGAGGCGAAAGACTGGTGCAGCTATTGGGAGATAAACCGATATAATGTGCCCGTGCCGGCAGACTATCTTAACGATAAGGAATTCTGGTATAATCTCAATGCAAATCCCGACATGCTTCAGGCATGCATGAAAATGTATGACTGGACCGGAGATGATGACTACATATCATCTCCTACCTTTACAAATTTTTATAAGAGAAGCACTAATGAATACATAAAACGTTGGGACCTCTCGCCTGATAAGATCATGGACAGGGATTCCTACATGAATATATCGGTGGATTTTGACGAGAATAATAATTTCCATGCGTGCCGAGGATTGCCGTCATACGTGGAGGATCTACCCGGCATCAAAGTTGGAGTCGATCTGATAGCAGCTCTTTACGGTGGATTCGAGGCTTATTCAAGATTTGCCGGACTGAGAAAGGAGACTTCTGATTCTGTATATGCGAAAATGATTGCCGAACGTTATCGGGATATCCTGGAAAATGAATGGTGGGACAATACTCAAGAGCATTACAGAACCTTATTCACCAAGGAGGGCAAATTCATTCGTGGAGAGGGAGTGCCTTATATTCTATGGTTTGCCGCTACGGAAAATTCGGAGAGAATTGATAAAATTATTTCCGATATAAACTCGTCTGAATGGAATGTGGAAAATTTATCTCATTTCCCGGAATTATTCTATCGCTACGGATATTGCGACAAGGCATACGAATATCTTGTAAGTCTCCCCACAATGTCGCGAGCCAATTTCCCGGAAGTATCTTTTGGAGTGGTCGAAGGTTGTGTATGTGGGGTAATGGGATTTCTCCCATCTTTTTCCGATAAGACTGTCACGACGCAATACCGTATAATCTCTCCTGATTCTGATTCCAAGATAACCAACATAAAGGTCTTCGACGGATATATGAGCGTGTGCCACAAAGGGAATGATTTTACTGAAATATCCAACAACACATCTTCGGACGTTATGTGGAAAGCATCTTTCATCGGTGATTTTGATTGGATAAAGACAGAAGACGGGGTCTTTCATGCCGTAAAGACACATGACATCAAAGGAAATCACATCTCATACGCCGACATCCGTCTACCCGCAAATAAATCCATAAAGGCATTTGCCTTGAAAGGAGAATCCGATATTGCGGGAAACCCTCTCGCCATGTGTCTTGGATCTCTCCCCTGAATCCTAAATGACTGAAGTTTCGCAAGCTGCACTTCAGTGGTTTAAAGTTTATAGTTTAAGGTTTAAGATTCACGAAAATCCACAAATCTTTTCATTTACAAAATTTAATGATCATAAACCATAAACTTTAAACCTTAAACCATTTAAGTGAAGCAAGTTGGAAAACTTGCGAAACTTAAATAAATGAAAATCCATAAAACCAACATACCTCATAATTTTTGAAAAAAACGTATATTTGCAATGTTTTTAGAGATCACTTAGTCCTGTGATTCTTTCAGAAACCGGGCATAACCAAAATCTTATAATTGATGAGACGTGCTTTAATTTACATCTTGATATCTTCTTTTATGACGTTGATATGCATGGCAAGTTCACCTCTTGACAAGCGTCGTATCCGACATTACACTGTAGATAACGGACTTGCCTCCAATGCGATCTATTCTTTTCATCAAGACTCAAAAGGGAGAATATGGCTCGGCACAGTAGATGGTCTTCATAGTTTTGATGGCTACACTTTCCGCGAATGGAGAGACAATTCCATCTCCTCTCTTGAATCGGCGATATCCTCAATAACGGAAGATGACAAGAACCAATTGTGGATAGGCACGAGCCGGGGAATAGTGATTTTCGACCTGCTGAAAGAGGAATTTAAGGAATTGGATATAGCCCCCTCTTCCGGAGTGAGAATAAAATCTCTGGTATATGACATTATATTTGATTCCAACAAGCAGGCATGGATTGCAACCGGAGGGGAAGGCGTATTCCGTTATGATCCCACGACCAAGATATTAAGACAATATCCGGCAATAACCAAAGTCAACAGTGATGCCGTCAGAGATATAATGGAGGATTCTTCAGGCTTCCTATGGATTGCCACGCAGAAGGGATTAAGCCGATATAACCCCATACAAGACAGATTCATACCGGTCGGTAATTCAAAAATCGATGCCCTTTCCCTTTTTGAGGATGGCAAACACAATATATGGATCGGGTCAAGAGACAACGGTCTCTTCATGCTCGACAGGACCAACGACCAGCTCGTGCATAAGCTCAGTCCGGATAATCTACACTCGGTCATCATGATCCGCGACATTGCCGAATGGGAACCCGGGCAATTGCTTATGGTTTCCGATCTCGGTCTGATTTCTTACGACATCGAGACTGATGAAGTGTCGATCACGAAAGCCGACAACAACGGAGTCGGCAACAAGCTAAACGACAACTATCTCCAATCCATTTTCATCGACAATGAGGGTGCATTATGGATAGGGACCTATTTCGGAGGTGTAAACTATGTGTCGCCTTATCAGAGGCTGTTTTCCCATTATTACAAGGGCAACACCAATCTGGGGGCTAAAGTAATCAGCGTTTTTGCAAAGGCTGCTGACAACAACCTGTGGCTCGGAAGCGATGATGCCGGAGTATTTCTTTGGGACCGCCATGATAATTCTTTCACATCAATATGTCATCATCCCCTGCTCGAGAGCTCAGCTCATCGGAATATACATGCAATCCTACAGGATGGCGACAGCCTGTTTGTCGGGATGTATCTGGGAGGTCTTAACATAATCGACCTGAAATCCGGCAACGTGAAAAACTATAAACTTGGGGAGTCGTCATTCTCACTGTATTCCTCAAGCATATATTCAATCTTTAAGGATTCCTACGGTGATATATGGATAGGCACTGCCGCCGGACTGAATCGATATCGCCGCCAAACCGATGACTTCGAACGTATTTTTGAAGTGCATCCTGCCGACGTATGCTTTATGATGGAGGATAAACGCGGATTTCTATGGGCTTGCACAAATGATCAAGGGATATACCGCCTTGACAGGAAAACCGAGAAATGGCAGCAATTCTCCGCTGACGATAATAATGATTTTAACGGGCTCCCCACAAACGCCGTGGTCACTGCCGCTTGTGATGATGAAGGGAAAATGTGGTTTGGCACCGATGGATTCGGTCTGCTCAGTTTTGATTATGATTCACAAAAGTTCACAAGAATCGACCTGCCGGAGAAAATCCGGGTGATAAATAAGATAATCCCATACGGCAAGATGCTTTGGCTCGCCACGACCAAAGGTCTGTTCTGCTACGAGCCGAAGAGCGGAGTCATTCACCCATACGATAAGGATTTCGGACTACAGGACAACGTGTTTCTTCCCAATTCCGGACTGATGACCTCCGACAGACAGATTGTGATGGGAGGAATCAACGGATTCAATGAGTTTAATCCTTCCAACATGACTCACGAAACCCTCAAGCCGGAAGTTATCCTTTCTGATTTCCAGATTTTCAATAATCCTGTTGAAATTGGAGAGGATTCTCCCCTGAAGGAGTCGATAGCCTACTCCAAGGGTATCACTCTCAACCATAATGAGAGGATGGTGAGTTTCAAGGTGGCTCCCCTAAGCTACATCAATCCCTCGCAGAACCGCTACCTGTATAAACTGGAAGGGTTCGACAAGACATGGAATGAGGCGTATCCAGGCTATCCCCACACCTACACTAACCTCCCTGCCGGCGAATATCATTTTAAGGTCAGCACCTACAATGGCAACGGCGGATGGAATGAAGATGCATTTGATTTCACAATAAAAGTGCTACCACCATGGTGGTGGTCTACCCCGATGATTCTCATTTATCTCCTTGCAATAGCTGCCGGAGTATGGTATGGTTATCATATCATCATAAGCAAGCAGCAGGAGAAACTCGCGAAATTGTCTGATCAAAAAGACCGGGAACTTTATCGTAGCAAGATTGCATTCTTCACCCATATCGTGCATGAGATCCGCACCCCTCTGACGCTAATACTCTCCCCTCTTGAAAGTCTGGCTCACTCTGACGGCGACATTTCCAACAGCCGGAAGAATATCGACATAATGGAACGCAACGGCAAGCGATTGCTGTCGTTGGTGAACAGGCTCATGGACTTCAGGAAGATTGAATCCGACGATATGAAAATAAATCCTGAGTCCATCGACCTTCGCCAGCCTTTGCATTATATATGCGATGAGTTTGTCGTCTCAGCCGGATTAAAGGATCTGGATATCTCAATTTCCATTCCCGACTATCCATGCGTGGCTATTGTCGACAGGGAGGCATTCCGGCAGATTGTAGACAACCTGCTCTCAAATGCAATGAAATTCTCCAAATCTCAGATTAGAATCTCCCTCTCAAAGGATGATGACGGAAATATTCTGCTCTCGGTGAAGGATGACGGTCCGGGCATACCCGTAGATGAACAGGAGAAGATTTTCACGCCATTCTATCAGGTGGAGGAGAACCGTCCAAGCGACAATATAGGCACCGGACTGGGTCTGCTCATAGTGAAACGATATGCCACCCTGCTGAATGCCGTGGTAAAATTGGATAGTATGCCCGGCAAAGGTGCTGACTTTACAATCATATTCCCGACTACGGATCAGGTGCCGGAGGAAGACGCTGACGAGGACATGAGACAGCAATCCTCTGAAGAGATGCAGGAACAACCCGAGCAGACATCCCCCAAAAGGGATCAGCTCCTCATTGTAGACGACAATTCAGATATGCTCTCTTACCTGAATGACCTGTTGTGTGAGGACTTCGACGTGGTGTGTGCATCAAATGCAGAAGAGGGTCTGAAAAAATTGGATGAGATAGAACCCTCATTGATCATATCCGACATAATGATGCCCGGAATAGATGGCGTGGAGTTCTGCCGGAGAATAAAGCATAACCTCAATACGAGTCATATCCCCGTGATTCTACTGACTGCAAAGGTGGAGGATTCCGACTTTGTGGTGGGACTGGATAATGGTGCCGACCTCTACGTGACCAAACCATTCTCACCGAACGTCATAAAAGCACAGATAAGGTCATTGCTTTCAAATCGGAATCTGCTCCGTCAACGATTCAAGACAGACCCTTCAAAAATCCAGGAATTTATTCCCGGGAGCAGTCTGGACAAGGAGTTCTTCAACCGGATAAACGAGATAATCACGCAAAGGATGGCAGATCCGGATTTCTCTGTCGATATGCTTGCCAAAGATGCGGCAATATCCCGTACCGGATTATTCACAAAACTGAAAGCCATCGCGGGTATGACTCCAAACGAATACATCCGGCAAATACGACTTCAGAAAGCCGCAGAACTCCTCGCGTCGCACACCTTGCAAATAAGCGAGGTATGCTGGCAGGTAGGATTCTCATCGCGTTCCCACTTTGCAAAGAGCTTCCAATTGAAGTATGGAATGACCCCAACCGAATATCGTAACCGACAGAAGTAACCACCTATCTATTGCCCGGCAAGCCCAATGAATAGTTAACTGAATATCGTAACTACTCACGTATAGCAAGCAGCTGTGATGACACGGCATAGCGATTGATCTATAAGACCAATGCCATAACTGCATCCCATCGCATTAGTGTTAATACATATTAAAATATACACATATTATTTGAAATATAGTAAATTTTATGTATGTTTGTCAAATCAAACCTTAAAACCTAAGCTATATGAAACAGTTCCTTATTTTAGCAGTGCTTCTTGTCGGCAGTGCATTGTCGGCGGATGCCTACATAGTGAATCTTTCGTGTAAGGCTGTCCAGACCATAAGTCCGGATTGTTTGCCGGAAAACGAGTGGAGAGAGTATATCGCTGAATTGGAGGCTGCAAATTGCGGCTCTGATACGGACAAGGAGGAGGATAGGCCGGAGGAGCCGTCAGAGACCCCTTATAATTGAAAGAATCAGACAGCATGGTGTATACACCATGCTGTCATTACTTGAAAAAATAGTCATATTTATATATAAATGCAGTATAGATGGGAAAGGATATCACCCGTTTTTTTATTTTGACAATGATTTTATCGTTCTGTGTGTGTGGAGGAAAGGGAGAGTTGCTTGATCTGCGGCATAGGAAAATCAATGTGGTAGACACTGCATATAATGAGGTTGTCTATGTCCATATTGCTGTGGATCCATATAAGAAGAATCCACGAGTCACATACGAGATGCTCT
>NZ_SRYB01000024.1:0-83832 GCF_004793975.1 Lepagella muris | reverse complement strand
ATATAACTAAATAAAAGGGAGCGACAATTGTCGCTCCCTTTTATTTAGTTATATGTGGGTTATTTCTGTTGGAAAAGCGATTTTATTGAGCCGATTGAGGAGAGCACCGATGATGCCTCGTAAGGAATATAGACCGTCTTGCCATCCTTGCCGGAAGTCATCTCCTTCAGTGTCTCTATATATTTCATGGCAAGCATATAGGTGGCGGGATCCGTCTTTGACGCCGCTACTGCCTCCGCCACACGGCGTATCGCTTCCGCCTCAGCCTCAGCATTAAGAATGATAGCCTTCGCCTCACCCTCTGCCCTAAGTATCTCAGCCTCCTTTACAGCCTCCGCCTGATTGATCTTCGACGTCTTCTCACCCTCCGAACGCAAGATGAGCGACTGCTTCTCACCCTCCGCATTCAGAATCTCAGCACGTCGGTTACGCTCTGCTTGCATCTGTTTCTCCATAGCCTCACGCACACTCTCCGGCGGCGTTATATCCTGAAGTTCCACGCGGTTAACCTTCACGCCCCACTTATTTGTGGCATCATCAAGAATATTCTGTAGGCGCGAATTAATTGTATCTCGCGATGAGAGAGTCTCATCAAGTTCCAATTCACCGATCACATTTCTCAAAGAGGTCTGGGTCAACTTCTCTATTGCATTCGGAAGGTTATCAATCTCATATACCGCCTTCTTCGGATCTGTGATCTGGAAATAAAGCAACGCATTAATCTCAGTCGTCACGTTATCTCGCGTAATCACCTGCTGAGCCGGGAAATCATACACCTGCTCGCGAAGGTCAATTATAGATGTTGCCACCGTCTTGACAATCGTCCTGTTGCCAATCGAGTTCTCAATACGACGTGTATAGATAGTCTTCGGGCGGTCAATAAACGGCACGATGAAATTAAGACCGGGTGCCAGCACACTGTGAAAACGTCCGAGACGCTCCACGACACGAGTCTCTGACTGCGGCACGACTTTTACTCCGGCGGATATGACTACAATAGCCAATATGACCACCAACACTGCAAGGATAATTGAAAATGTTTCCATGGTTATGCAATTTAAAATTTAGAATTTAGAGTTTAAGTTTATTGGGATTTCACAACTACTCGCACATGGGCTCGGGCACTGGGGTCTGGAAGGACTAAGCCGGCTCGACGGTAAGGATTATACTGTCGTAGGCAATGACCACCACTTCCTTTCCTCGCTCCACAAGACTGTCGTCATGCGGAGTGCGTACCTGCCAATTATCGCCGTCAATCCTTGCGCGTCCGAGTTTGCCGGGATGTATTGTCTCCGTCACCACAGCACGACGCCCAAGCAATGCATCCATACCGGTCCTGTCGTCACGGCTCTCCAACTTATGCCTGCGGTCATGCCATTTCTTGAATAATGGCATAAGCACGATAAATGCCATTACCGAGACTATCGCCAGCACTACAATCTGCCATACAGTCCCGACTCCCCAAAGAGCCGCAACCAGCGATCCCAGACAGCCTACCGCCAGACACAACGTCCACACCATCTGCGACAACACCTCTACGATAACCAAGACAGCCGCTATTATCAGCCATATAATCCACGCTTCCATATCAATTTATTTTTACCATTGATGCTTACTTTATCCGCGCACATCAACTTGAGTTTTCATTTGCAAATATACTCATTTTAATTGAAATTCCCGAATTAAATCCATTTAATCCGGGAATTTCAATTCATTTTTTCATATTCTGCATCTCTGTCAGTTCAACTGGATAAACACCGGCATCCATGCCTTCACTTTTACCGACTTTCCAAGTTCCGGCATTGGCACCTCTGCATCGGCATCACTGAAGATTATAGCCACACGATTGTCGCTCTCAGGATCCTCCTTTGTGACAACCAACACATCGCCTCCTGCCTTATTTCTAAGCATCTCAAACTGAGCCTCACCACGCCACATGGCAGGATTCTTCGCACGGAAACGCATCGCGTTTGCCACGTATCCCTCCAGACGACGCTCCCCTTCATTGCGTGGGGTAAGATGTCCGGTGGTGCGTGCAATGTTATCTTTCTGCGCACCTACCGCATCGCGGGTATCGTCAGCAAACTCATCGCCATAATAAAGGGTTATCGGACCTGAATAAGCTGCAAGTATAGCATTACGCGTCATCATCTTCTCATAATAATAAGGATCTGCCTGATCAAAATGGTCTGCAAGACGATAGCCGTCATGATTTGAAAGGAAGAGATTAGGCATGACATCATCGTTGAGATAGCCCCTCACCGTAGGAGCTGCCAACACAGTAGCGACATCATCCCAACCATTCTCAAGTCCCTCTTTCCCCGGCTCCTGCATAGGTCCGCTGATACGCTCCTTTCCGTCAAAGTCAAACGCGCTGACCAGACCACCGTCACGATACACACCACGGTTGATTACATCGGCAGTACCCCAGTCCTCACCTACCATATAACCCAGCGTACCCCACTTCTCGCCACGTGCCTTACGTTCTGAAGTGAGCTGTTCGACTGCGCCACGTATCTCATTCCAATAATTATGCCCTCCTTGCGTGGCCTGATATGCCTGATCAAGACGCCAGCCGTCGATGCCAAACTTATCTATCCAATATGTAGCCACCTCCTTTATATAGTCAAGCGAACCGGGATAGGCGATATTACCCGTACCACCCTCCTTGCCTCGGTCACATTCCACCACTGTCACGTCAAGCGTGTTTCCCTTCGGAGAAGGCTCTGTGACTCCGCCATGATGACCGAACACACCGTCAAGAATCACGTATATGCCTCGTTTATGTGCCTCATCCACGAGTTCACGCAAATCATCCTCCGTGCCGAAATGAGGGTCAATGGCAAAGAAATTATTAGTGAAATAACCGGTAGACTGCAATTTCTCACCCCCCGAAGCTGTCGAGCTGTCGAAAATAGGAGTCATCCATATAGCATTTGCGCCCAACTTCTTGATATGGTCAAGCGAATTTATCACACCTCTGAGATTACCGTTTTTCATAGCATTATCAGGTCCCCACATAGCCTTGTAGCCCGGAGCGCCGGCAGGGTCATGTTGAAAAGACGCCACCATCACCTGATAGATGGTCAGTTCACGGGGATCGCCCGTCAACGCATGTGCCCGGTAAGACCCGAACAGACTTGCCAAAAAAGCAAGAATCAGAAATCTAAATTTCCTCATAGCATTAAATTATTTTCGTTAAGCAACTGCCTGCGCCGCAATTCCGCGCCGCACTACATACACTCCACAAAGATAATACATCTTACATAAATCCACAACAATCTGCGTCTATCTCAATAATATTATTACAATATTATCAGAATATATACAACTAAGTTAAGCCACAAAATCAGTATAGGAAGCCGATCAGCCAAAGAGGCAACCGGTTGCCTACAGCGTATTCTATCTCATCCACCAGAAGATAGCTATCAGGGATATCGGCAATCTGTTTGAAACTCTTATCCTTTCCTCCCACTTCAAACGTATATTTGCCATCCACTACAAAATCCCCATGCTCCTTGCCATACTCCACACTGTGACCTACTCTCATGTGAAGCACTGCGAAAGTTTCCCTTACGGTACCGATATGAGGACGGCGAAGTGAATATGCCTGCAATAAGTTTGTGTTTTGAAGATACATCTTATCCGGTTTCTGCATCTTCTTAACGTTTATAGTGTCGCTATAGAGGAGAGTCAACAACTGTGCCTTCTCCAGCTTTTGAAGATAATCAAGAGTAGTAGTACGCGCCAGACCTATCATCTGACTCAATTTTGTAAGATCTACCTCGTATGGCACTCCGGTCGCCACGACACAAAGTAGTGCCTTTATCTTTCTCGCGTAAGAAGAATCAATTCCACATAACGATGGCAACTCCTGCTCAATGATATAATTCGACACATTTTGCAACGTATAGTAATAATCTTCTACATCATCTTCAAAAAATGGAAAATAACCAGCCTTGTTATACTTCTCAAATTCCGATAGCGGACGGCATACCTCATTCACCTTATTACAGATTTCCGGAGCTTGATGCAACAAATCCTCAATTGAATAAACTGGAAAATCAAGATTACGATAAAATTTCAGATACTCACGGAAAGAGAGTCCGTAGATATCATGATTTCTGCATCGCCTTGATAAATCGGCATCAGCATTTATAATATTCAAAACCGAACTTCCACTGATTACCACCTTCAGCGTTGGCAATGAATCATATATCTCCTTTATCTCTCGACTCCAGCCGTTATACTTATGAATCTCATCCAATAGGAGCATTTCACCTCCATATTTATAGAAATTTTCAGCAAGCTCCAGAATACTATGCGTGGCGAAATAAATGTTATCCACCGAACAATAAAGAGCCTTACGGCTTCCTGCCGGATAATGGAGTTTAACATACTGAAGCATCAGAGTGGTTTTCCCCACACCACGCGAGCCCCGTAGCGAAATCAAACGTCTATTCCACTTAATAGTATCCATACACGAGCGTACAATCTCCAGACTTGTCAGGCTAAGCAGCCTTTCCATCGTATCAAATAATATTTCCATCTTATATGCTTTCTTTTTTTGCAAAAATAACAAAAACGTTTGACGCGTCAAACGTTTTTAACCAAAATTTGTTTGATACATCAAACGTTTTTGACCGAAATCTGTTTGATGCGTCAAACGTTTTGGTCATGGCAACTGCTGATTCAGGATATCGCTCAGGATGGATTCAGGATAAATTGTGTGTCAAGTGACCGGACCAAAGATTTGATAAATCTGCATCTTTCTACAATATTATCCTCTTCAAACGTTATTAATCCGTATAACGACTCCCTAAATTCTTACAAAGATATGAGACCGTTCCTATTTAGAATTAAAGTTGCGATATGCTTCCTCCTGTTGCTGCTGACGATGGCTTGTGGCAGGCGCAAGGAGGGAGATAGGGTGCGTGCCGTGTATTATTGGAACACGACATTCCGTATCGATTCTCTGAAAAGGGATTTCCTTGACCGTCATCAGATCGGAAAGATTTATGTGAGATATTTTGATGTGGTTCCAGATGAATCAGGAGGATTCCCCATGCCGAACGCCACAATACGGATTGATAGCGTACCTGCCGACCTTAACAGGGAGATTGTACCCGTGGTATTCATACTCCCCGATGCCTTGGATTGCGACCGCCGACGTCTTGCCGACATGATACTCCGTCGCGTCAAGCAAATGAGCGAGACTCACGGTATGGGCACAGTGACGGAGTTACAGATCGATTGCGACTGGACAAGATCCACCCGCGACGACTTCTTCGACCTCATGCAATCTCTTAAGGATATGACCGCCAAGGATGGCATAACACTCTCCTCCACCATCCGTCTGCACCAACTCGCCGGTTCTCCACCCCCCGCCGACAAGGGCGTGCTGATGGTCTACAATACGGGCGACATGCGCGACATCGGTAAAGAGAAACCGATTCTTGACCCTGACGATGTGATGCCTTATCTGAAATACATTAAGGATTACCCCCTCCCCCTCGTATCAGCTTATCCCATCTACCGTTGGGACCTGCTTTTCCGCAATGGGGAATTTGTTGACATAATGCACTCTGATGACGATCTTCCCGTGTTGCAATCGGATTCCATCGTAGTGCGCCAACCTTCAATCACCGACATAATCAGATGCCGACGTGAGATAGAGTCACGCCGACTGGAATGTGCTGATGAGATAATACTCTTTGATTTAAACAATTTCAATATAAAACGCTATGATAAACAGAATTTTGAGGATATTTTTAATTAGCATTCTCCTCATAAATGCATTTCCGGGGAAAGCCTGCGTATGGACCGCTCCCGAAAGATGGTACATGTTTAAATTTGATTCGCCGTCATTCGAGAAGTATTTCAATGATGAGAACGACAAGTTCTGGACTGAATACTGCCGTCGTGACCAACCTCTCAGCTGGGTTTCAATGGATGATATGAAAGGGGCGGCAAAAAGGAAGAATGACCTTAATATGCTGAAGTATCTTGATGCTTTGGAATCTTATCTGGATGTGGCGGCAATGTATTCGCTCAATAGCTGGGAGTATCCTACCGCCCAAGAGATCGAACAACGTAAGCAGACCCTTAGAAAGATTATATCCGAATGTCGGCGCAACACCTCCGGTCCGCTGGCAAACAGATGGCTTCTTCTCGAGATGCGTGCCAACATGTTGTCGGGTAATTATGCCGACAATATCCGTCTTTGGGAGAGCAACGGAATTAAAACCGAACCCGGCTACGTCCGCGAGATGATGCGCAACATCTATGCAAACGCCTTACTTAAAACCGGAAATAAAGCCGAGGCTTGGAACATATATGCCGATCAGAACGATTCCAAGAGTCTGCAATGGAGCACGCGCAAATATACCAATCTTGCCGGTATAAAAGATTTATACAGTAAATATCCGGATGCACCGATACATCGATATCTACTGAAGAAATACGTCAACACACTACAGGATGTAGCCGACATTTATCATGACAATAGGAACGGTTCCGATTCTGATCTCAACAATGCGCTTTCCGAATATTGGGATGACATAAATGGTAAATCGTATGCAAGAATCGACAAGAATCACATGAAGGAGATGACCGAATTTGTTTCATTCTCCGACAGTGTTGCGAAATCAGGCGACACCGACAACCCGTGTCTATGGGAGACGGCATCCGCACTATGTTCATATTTCTTAGGCGACTTCAAGCAGGCACGTGAGAAGATTGATAAGGCGATGGCCATGAAATCCGACACCGATACCAAAGACATGGCACGCCGGATACGCATGCTCCTCGCCACATCTTCCGACGACATTACCACACCGACTTTCAAACGATTCATCACCGATGAACTCGCATGGCTTGACGGTCAGATTGAAAAAAGCGGAAGCAGCACACTCATCAATGCCCGCGACCGCATCCTTAATCTCGGTCTGACAAAGGGTTATGAGGAGAGGGGCGACAGGTCGTTGGCTCGTCTTATGCGGATATGCCGCGACTATCTTGGCGCGAATCCGGAATATGCACTCAATCCGATGAGAGACGACATTTTCCCCAATACGTCTGGCGACATAACCGAATTATACGCCACTCTTGAAAATCCGGGCGACGATCCCCTGAAGAGATATGCCGCCTCCAAGATAAAGCTTACGGATGATTTCAAGAACGACATACTCGGCACCAAATATCTTCAGGAGGGTGAATGGGAGAAAGCCATATCGTATCTTCAGAAGGTGAGCATGGATTATCTCGACAATCAGCCGATAGCATTCTATGCCGCACGACGTGACTACACGATTCCCGCCTGGAACGGGCATCAGACCGTGAAGGATTCCGACTATGAGGAAACCATGAAACCGCAGCACCTGAAACACAATGCAAAAGTGGATTTCTGCAACTATATGCTGCGCCTTGAGGATGAAGCCAAGGATGCGTCTCCCGCCCGCAAGGATGAGATTGGTCTGCAACAAGCTGCGGCACTCTATCAGGCATCACGCTTCGGTCAATGCTGGTATCTTTCCCAATACGGCTTCACCCAATATGAGAAATATCCCATCTGCGAGAAGGAACTTGCAGGCAGGGCACTTGCCCATCTGCGCGAATGTGCGAAATCATCCGACCCGAAGGTGAAGGCTGCCGCCCTGTTCGGTATGATCTACGCCTCCCCCGACAGATGGATGACAGAGACATCAAGCTGGAACGGTCATGACTACACGACACAACTGACCGTAAACCGCAGTTCCGGACAATACGCACTTCTGACCGCGCTCGACAAGACGCTCACGGCAAATCCGGAATCACTGCTTCCGGAAATATCCCGCTGCGACGTCCTCCGTCAATGGCGCAAGCACCGGTAACAACACATCAGATCGGTCAGATTCTCCACGATCTGACCGTCGTAGAGATTTATGATACGGTCGGCATGAGCGGCATCTTTCAGGGAGTGGGTTGCCATAACTATTGTGGCACCCCCTCTATGCAGCTCATCCAATATCTTCATCACCTCCGCGCCGTTGGAAGAGTCAAGATTTCCTGTCGGCTCGTCGGCAAGTATAAGACCCGGATTCGACACGATGGCTCGCGCTATCGCCACACGCTGCTGCTGACCACCCGACAACTGCAACGGATAATGGCGCAATCGGTGGGATATGTGCATCCTCTTGGTAGCTTCCTCCACCCGTCTCTCCTTCTCCGAACGTGATAGGTCGAGATTGCCGAGAGGTAGCATTATATTCTCCTTCACATTCAATTCATTGATTAGATTAAACGACTGGAATATAAATCCGATACGTCCTCTCCTATAATCCGTGCGCTGACGCTCCTTCAGATGCGCCACCTCCACCCCGTCAAGCCGACAGCTACCCTTCGTCGGACTATCAAGCAGACCGAGGATATTGAGCAACGTGGATTTGCCACATCCCGACGGTCCCATAATCGCCACAAACGAACCATCCTCTATATCGAGCGACACATCATTCAACGCAACCGTCAGCACACTGTCGGTGCGGAACACCTTTTCCAAATTCTTTATCTCTATCTTCATATCTTATTCTTAGTTTATAGTTTATAGTTGATGGTTTATAGTTGATGGGGTGCGAGTTATGGTTTATAGTTGATGGTTTATAGTTGATGGTTTATGGGGTGTGAGATAAACTATAAACTATAAACTTTAAACTTTAAACCTTAAACCCTTATCATTACTCATTTCGCAGATATTCAATCGGATTCTTTCTCGCCACCCGTATACTACCTATCACCACCATTGCAAGAATCAGCAGTTGCAGGCAAGCTATAGCCAACAGGAAGATTACAGGCGATACCTCTGCTTTTATGCTGAAATTCGTCAGCCATTCCGACCCTGCCCACATTGCCACCAATGCGCCTATCAACAGGGATGGGAGGGAAATCTTCAACACATCGATACAAAATAGTCTGACAATTTTCCATTCCGGAGTGCCCGACACTTTCCTTATAGCTATCTCCTTCGAACGGTTCTCCACCTCATCCGCCACGTATCCCGACAGACCGGACAACGCAATCAACAACACCGCAATACCTACAATCAATACCATTGCCGCAAACTTCCTGATCTCGTATGTGAATCTGTCAAATTGCAGACCGTAAGGCACAATGTAGCTCTCATTATCCTTGACGACGCTATCCAGTGTGGACTGCGCATATTTGAGATTATCCCCGGTCATGTCATCAAATCTCACATAAATGACCCATTCCGGCTTATCCGACGGGAAGAACACTGCCGGACGCGTATCTATCTCCAGTCCGAACCCACCCCTGTGGATATTGCTGACCACGCCACATATCGTATATTCCTTATCCTCGCCATGCGAAGAGCTCTTGAACCTTCTCCCGATAAGGTTGTCATCCTCAATACCGAATACATCGCGCATCCCCTTGATCATCCTCTCATCCACGACAACGGCATTCATATCCTCCGACGGATTCTCCGGGAATGTCCCTCCTTGGATAAACTTCAACCCCAACACATCAAAAATCTCCCTGTTAACGTTCATCATGTCGGCTATCGGCAAGACCACATCCGGTCGTTCATCCTCCCATATCTCACCACCCGATGCCATGGTCACAAAATTCTGGCTACCGCTGCCTACCACCTCCACACAACTTAACTTCCTCAATTCCTCCATCACTTTCGCTGCTCCATCCTTCCATTTGTTCTCAATCTTGACCATCCCTATATCAGAATAATCATAACCCATGTCATAATTGCTGACAGTGCGGTATTGCAACCCGATCAGCACCAACATACAGATCAACCCTCCGCTAAGGCAGAACTGAATTCCGAGCAAAGCCAGTTTCCATATCCTGTTATGGCTTGCCTTCATCTTCAATCCCGCCACAATACCCGTGCGCGTATATACCACCGCCGGCACCACTCCGGTCAGCAGAAGCAGGAGCACGATGACAAGGAGCTGCACAAGCCACATGTAAGGCGTGGCAAACATAACCTCCGGAGTGACACCCACCATATACTCACACAATCCTTTCAACGAGAAAATCAGTAATACGGAAAGCAACGCACTTATGGCGACGTAGAGGGCACTCTCCCCTATAATCATCCGGAATATCTTAGCATGACCGGTGCCGAAACATTTCCTTATCGCCATCTCCTTCGACCGGCTTCTGACCTGACCCGCCACAATCATAAGATAATCCATCGTCGACGACAGCATCATGAGTATTGCAAGAATCGTGAGCATAAGTATCACCATACCCGTATCCTTACCCGATGAATGATACCCCACAAGAGGCTTCACCCCGATATTGAAATTTCTTTCCTGAAGATACTCCTTCGGTAGATTATCAGTGAGCATCCTCCGTATGCCCGCATCAAGTTCGTCGGGAGACACCCCCTTCTTTAGTTTTACAAAACTCTTGTAGGCATCATTCCCTATCCAATTATCCGAACCATCCCAGCCAAGCGCCTTCAATGTGGAGAGACTCATAAAGATAGAGTTTGGCAACGATGAATTCTCCGGGAAATCCTCATACACGCCACTTATCACGGCACGATAATCTTCCGATATATTCGGTACGCTGAAAACTTTCCCGACAGGATCCCCACCTATCCGTTCTGCCAGCGACACGGGTATCATACAATGGTTAGCCACACTCAATGCTTCATGAGGATTACCAGCCAATATATCCACACGGAAAACGTCGAACATGCAACTGTCTGCCACCTTTATCCCTCCGCTCTCCAACGTCTGTCCATCCTCAAGTATAATACTCCCCTCGGTAAGCCAGGTAAAACGCGTAGCCTCCTCCACCTGTGGGAGATACCGCTTCATCGCCGGTGGATACGCGCCTGATGTCTGGTCAAAATCGTAGGTGCCGTCGGGAGAATCAAACTGCTCATATACCAAGTATATCCTCTCTGAATCCTTAAAGAAAAGGTCGTAGGTCTTCTCATAATATATCTTTGCTACCAAAACCATACTGACAGACATGCCGATGGTCAGACAGAGTATCTTGGTGATATTCCTACGTAAATCTGATGTGAAGGTTCGTATCATTTCGTATCTTATTAGGTTTTACTATGGAGTCAGACATTATTCCGAGGAAGCGGTCCTGACTGCTTGTGCAAATTTATATCAGGGATATGAAAGCAATCCCCTTCAGACCACAAAATCATGATTTATCTCATATTTTTGCCTAAAAAATAGACATCATCATTCTTTTCTTCTGTATTTAACCACCCTCACAACATAATATTAAATCCATTTCACTATTTTTGCATTACGAAAATATCGATGATTAATGAAAATATTGGTAATAGATGATAATCCGGCAATCCGCACGTCACTAAAGCTGCTTCTTTCAAAGAGATTCAGCCAGGTAGCTGCCGTGGGCGATCCGAAACTCATCCCGGCTCTCCTTAAGGATAACGATACAGACGCCGTACTGCTCGACATGAATTTTGACAATATGCAGCTTGACGGTAGCGAAGGCATCTTCTGGCTATCCTATATCAAGGAGAGGGCTTGCCCTCCCGCCGTTCTGCTGATCACGGCTTTCGGCAACGTGGATCTTGCGGTAAATTCAATGAAACTCGGTGCGGATGATTTCATCATGAAACCTTGGGACAACGATACTCTCGTTGAGAAGATTAACAACGCTATCTCGGAGAACAGGAAGAGACTGTCGGAAATCGAATCGGTCAACAATGCCCGCGAGATAACGGAGAAGGAGACTTTGAAAAACAATATGACCCTCGATGAAATCAAGATTGATCATATACGTAGAATAATCGATCTCTGCGACGGCAACCTGTCGGCAGCCTCTGCCCGACTCGGCATCAATCGTCAGACTCTCTATAATATCCTTAAAAGAAGTGAGCTACTTTAAACTGAAACTATTCCTCCTGCTGCTTGCCTTAGTGCTGACAGCCTCCGCCTCAGCAATCCTCCTCTTCAACGGACGCATATCTCTCGGAATACTCATTTCTCTTGCCCTACCGATAGAGATTGTGATGGTGTTCCACATCTGCGGACTCCTGATCGGTACGTTATCATCTTTCGTGGGTGGGCTTGAAATGAACGACACCTCCATGCGGTTTGAAGCCAAGGGTGCCGACCGGGAATTAAAGGAGATGGCAGACGGTATGAATAAGATTACCATGCTCTATCATCAGGCAAACAAGGATCTGGAGACAAGGAAACTATATTATGACCGCATACTGCGCGTCATGACCCATGAGATGAGAAATGCAATCACCCCCGTGGTCTCCCTGTCGGCAGGGATCACCGCTGATGTGGATTCTTATTCACGCGAAGAGATCGTGGAGGCACTGGAGGTAATAAGGACCCAAAGTGAAAGCATCACCCGGTTTCTTGATTCATATCACGCCCTCACCCATCTCCCACGACCGGAGAAAAAGCATGTCAATGCCATCCAATTCTTCCGCAAACTGCACAAGTCATTGCAGCAATTCGCGACAACCGGTAAATTTGACGCCAACTGCATCTCCTATAAGATTGCCGACCACGCCACTCTCTACATTGACGAAGCCCTCTTCTCACAGGCACTCACCAATATTCTGAAAAATTCGCTTGAAGCCGTAGCACAAAAACAGAGACCCACCATAACCGTCATCGCCACCATGTCGGCACACAGCTGCAAGATCAACATCTCCGACAACGGCAACGGACTCCCCCCCTCAATCGCATCCGATCCCTTCCAGCCATTCATCACCACAAAACCCGACGGAAACGGCATCGGTCTCTTCCTCAGCCGCCAGATAGTGATGCTCCACGAAGGCAACATCCTTCTTGACAACTACCCCGCCAAAGGTCTCTCAATCACCATCACAATCCCCACCCGCTGATCAAAAATGGTATTTTGCCGGGAGCGGAAGCATGGCGGGATGCTGCAACAATAGGGCTTCATGCCGACGGAGGATTGCGGCAAGACGAGCCTCCTCCTTCGCGAGCAACTGCGCCGACGGCTCCCGCGTGGATGTAGGCAGCGGGCGATGCTCCCAACCACGAAGGATCGATTCACCCTCTTTCAATATCGCCTCCCCGGATGGATCGAGATAGGTAGCGCGGAATACCTCCCATATATACTCCACCGCCTCCTCCGAAGGATGTGCAAGGTCGGAGGCATAGAACCGGTAATCACGCAGATCATCATTCACTATCTCGTATGCCGGGAAATAATGGCACCATTCATAGCTTCGGCATAGCTCCTCTATAGCCAACAGAAGAACCGCTTTCGACCGCATGTTGCCGACAAAACCATCCTTCAGATGCCGCACCGGACTAACCGTAAAGACTATCTCCAACTGCGGATAACGCTCCTTCAGCATAGTGACCATCTCTCCCCACACCTTAACGATCTCCGCAACATTCACCCGTTCGCGTCGGAACAGCGACTGAGGTTGCTTATGACAGTTTGCCACTACATAATCCTCCCTGTCGGCAAGGAAATAGCACCACGACGTGCCGAAGGTAATGAACATTGCCTTACTATCCCTCAACGTGGAATCAAGCAGCATCCCCCTCTCCTCAAATGCCGAGAGGGAATCCTCGGCTGTCTCAGCTGCAAGTTTGGAATCAAACAACCAGCTGCGCATCAATCCTTCCCCCTTGAAAAGGGAATCCATATATATACCTCTCCGGTCATTCTCAAAAACTAACATACGCAAAGACCGCTCAATCGAAAGAGGGTTATAAAGAGTGCCGGCAGGGTTAACGGCATTCCATAGGCAACGCCTCATCTTCCCGGCAATATTCTCCGCGAAACAAGAACCGAGCATCACCACCGGCTGATCTGGCGACAGAGTAAACGGAGCCTTCTCCGCCACATATTCAGTACGAAATTTCATAATCACATCACCATTATCATCACTTTGTAAAGATAACAACAAAAATTCACTTTCACAATTTTAGCGATAATAATCCATAAAATATCAGAATATCACGTCCTTATTCCACCTACATATTAACTTCACTCCCGATAAGTAATGCTTACTTCTCACTGTCAAGTATAATCACCCATAAAATTTTCATCATAATGGCATCCATAAAAGTGAAGTTCCGACCCTCTCAACTCCCGAATCACGAAGGCACAATCTACTATCAGATCATACACGAGAGAAAGCCCCGACAACTTCTCACCGAATATCACGTATTCCCATCCGAGTGGGACGAAAACCGCTCAATGGTGATAACCACCCAGAAAAGTGAGCGCAAATCGTTCATACTCTCAATCCGCGAGAGAATCCGCTGGGATATCGAACGGCTGACAAAAATCATCCGCAAACTCGAAAATAAAAGTCTCCCATACATGGCTGACGATGTGATCGATGAATTCAACCGATATGCCAACGAATACTCCCTGTTCAACTACATGGAGAGTATGATTGCCAAGTTGAAACAGAACGGCAAAATCCGTACATCCGAAACATACTCCGCCGCTCTCAACAGCTTCAAGAAATTCCGCAATGACGAAGACATTATGCTTGACTGCATCAACACAGAAGTAATGGAAGCATACGAGGCATGGCATCAGAATCGCGGCAATATTCCCAACACCATCTCTTTCTACACCCGTATTCTCCGTGCAGTCTATCATCGTGCGGTCGAGGACGACATTATCGAAAACCGCAACCCTTTCAGACACGTCTATACCGGCGTGGATAAAACCGTGAAACGTGCTTTACCCTTACAGACATTAAAGAAAATAAAGTCGTTGGATTTATCACTCAATCCGACACTCGACTATGCCCGCGATATGTTCATGATGAGTTTCATGCTCCGAGGAATGAGCTTCATAGATATGGCATACCTACGCAAGACAGACCTCACAAACGGACACATCATCTATCGCCGCCGCAAAACCGGACAGCAACTGACAATTGCTTGGACTACTGAAATGCAGGTGATAATTGATAAATATCCCGAAAACACCTCAGAGTATCTATTACCAATCATACGCAATTCCGGCATCAATGAGAGATGTGCCTACCGCAATGTAGGCTACCTCATCAACCGGAACTTGAAAAAAGTTGCAGAAATGACCGACATCCAGATACCGCTGACCATGTACGTTGCCCGTCACTCATGGGCATCCGCCGCCAAAGCAAAAGGCATTCCCCTAAGCGTAATCAGCGAAGGCATGGGACACGACTCCGAAGCCACCACCCAAATCTACCTCGCCTCCCTCGACACCTCCGTCGTCGACAAAGCCAACTCCCTCATCCTCAAATCCCTCTAAAAAAGAAAAGCCTCAAGATCCTAATCTTGGGGCTTATTTGTTTAGCAATTCTACAAATCTCTAAACAAGAGATACTTATCAATATTGCAAAGTTATAAAAAATCCTGAAAATAAGCTATCTCTACGTTAATATTTTTTATGTTTAATTAAGTCCAAGTATATCAAATCCTATAATTGTTTAGCAAACACTTATGTATAAAAGAAATAATATTCTGAAATACAAAACCTTATAAGCATCTCTAAACTCTTGTTTAGAGATACTCAACATAATAACAGAATACATAACTACAAGACAGAATAGAATGAGAAGAAAACTAATCATAACTACTCTAATCAGTATTGCCACAGTTGGAATCTTGGCAATGGTAAGTTGTGGAGATGACAAAATTGAAGTAAGTGCCACACCTGTTGCATCATCAATACCATCAGATAATCCAAGTATAAAAGTTTTCATCGAAAATTCAGGAAGCATGGATGGTTACATGTGCGATGGTTCGCAACTGAAAGATGCAGTCTATGACTATATAAGTGATCTGAACCGTAATACGTCTGCAACAGAGCTATACTATATAAATAGTAAAGTCATACCTTATAAAGGAGACCTAACATCGTACATTAAAAATCTGAATCCTGTATCATTTCGCAAAGCTGGTGGAAATACAGCTAACACTGATTTGGGCAATATTATTGCGTCAGTTCTTGACAATGTAAATGATACTACTGTTGCAATTTTTATATCTGATTGCATCTTGGATTTGCCATCAAAAGATGCAAGAAAATTCCTCACGCACTGTGAAATCCGGATTAAGGATGAAGTTATTAATACTCAAAAACGAATACCTGATTTAGGTGTTGAAATATTGAAATTGTATTCAGATTTTGATGGGAAATACTTTTATCCCAATGGCTCAATTGAGAAACTTGATAATGTGAAACGTCCATATTATATATGGATATTCGGCAATAAAAATTATCTTGCTAAACTTAACTCGGAAGTGCCTATATCACAACTATCAAAATATGATATTGGTGGAATAGTGGCTTTTGCAAATCAGTCCACAGTGCCATTTGATATACATAACAATCGCCTAACAAGCAAAACTGTAATTCCTAAACGTGGCGATTATCACCTGATAATACAAGCTGATTTTCGTAGTACGCTTCAACCGGAAGGGATAGTGCAAGACAAGGGAAACTATGCGTTCAACAATCCTACACTTATTGTGGATGGAATTTATCCAATAACTGATAGCCATAGTAAATATTCCCATTTTATAAAGTTTATAATTCCAAAGGGTACAATGATTGCTCAAGATTGTCTAACTTTTAGCGTGTCTAAACTTCCTTCATGGGTCTCTGAATCCAATGATGAAACGGGAACAAACATCAAAGAGAATATCGATAAAACAACAGGCATAAAGTATTTGATTCAAGGTGTCGCAGATGCCTACAAGAATGAGAAAGTAAGTACAACATTTAATTTTAACATTAAACGCAAATAATATATGGGCAATTTTTTTGGAAGCATTTACTGCTGGTTTGAAGACTTTTTTGGACTTGAACTTGCGGATTATATGTGGGGGGTATCTTCTCCACTATCTCCTAATAATTCCTTCATTGGAATTGGACTTGCAATGTTAGGTATAAGCCTTGCAATGGTGTTGGTATATTACTATATTATTAATCATCCTCGTCTAAATAATTGGTGGGGTTGGCTAATTTTCTTGGGAATAAACGCTCTCGTTAATTTTGTAGTCGGATGGCAATGGGTGCTTAAAGACTACTATGAGAATAAGATGGTAACCAACGATCCTTCAACCAATATGCAAATCCCATTGAATATCGGAGAGTCTGAAATTCTCTGTTTTGGCGTTTCCAACATGATACTATCGATTTTCGCGTTTGTAATTTTCTCCTTCATTTTTAAATGGTGGAGTACAAATTGTTCACGAGCACCATTCTAAAGCTATGTCAAAATTATTTATATTCGGTATCGGTGGGACAGGATCCAGAGTTCTGAGATCCCTCACCATGATGTTGGCTTCTGGCGTTAAGGTTGGATTTGATGAAGTTGTACCAATTATTATTGACCCGGACACTTCAAATGCAGATTTGACGCGAACAGTAAGTCTTCTCAATAAATACTCTGCGATACGAAGCAAACTACAATTTAGTTCTGACGAGAATGAAAGTCGTTTCTTTCGTACTAAAATTAAACAGATACTTCCAAATTATACCCTTCAAATCAATGATACTGATGATAAAACATTTCAGCAGTTCATTGATTATGCGTCTATGACAAAGGCTAACCAAGCTTTAACGAAGATGCTGTTTTCCGATAAAAATCTCCAATCTTCAATGGAAGTGGGATTTAAGGGTAATCCAAATATTGGAAGTGTGGTGCTTAATCAAATTGCGCACTCTGTTGACTTTGGAACTTTTGCAAGTGAATTCATTGATGGAGATCGCATTTTTATCATCAGTTCTATATTTGGAGGAACCGGTGCAAGTGGTTTCCCATTATTGTTAAAGACACTCCGAACTGGCAATAATTTTCCAAATTATAATATTATAAATCATGCAACAATTGGGGCTATCACTATGCTACCATATTTCAAATTAAAGCCAGATGATAATAGTGAGATCGACTCTTCGACCTTCATATCAAAGACCAAGTCAGCTCTTGCTTATTATGAGAGTAACATTAGCAAGAATGGGTCAATAGATGCTTTGTATTATCTTGCTGATGATGTTGCGAAGTCGTATGAAAATCACGAAGGTGGTTCTGCACAACAAAATGATGCGCATTTAATTGAGTTTCTTGGAGCTACAGCTATTGTAGACTTTTCCAATAGCACTTATATGGGTACATCTAATATGGAATTGGGCATAAAAGATATAGTAAGTGCTGTATCATTCAACTCGTTCTATCAAAAGATGCGTAGCATGCTCTATAATCCAATGGTTCAGTTTACAATGATGTCAAATGCACTCACGTATAAGGTTGATTATTATAAGTCCTCCACATTTGCAGCTAATGGCAACTTCAAGGACTTATACAGCAGTCTATTCTTTAATGATCTAACGGATTTCTTTCATAAATATCATGAATGGTTGAAGGAAATGCAAGAGAACACACGGTCTTTGCATCTTTTCAATCTTTCATGCGGAAATAAACCATTTGAGCTTGTTGAGGGTGTAAAACCCAAACGAATTCTGAATAGATTATCTGACTATAATCTTGTAACAGACCGGCTCAATTCCGCTGTACGTAAATGCAAGAGTAATGGAAAAGAGAATAAATTTCTTGAAATGTTCTATCTTGGTACTCAAAGACTTGTAACAGATAAATTAAGCAACTAATCACTATGTCAAAGATATTTAGATTATATAAGGAAGGTACATCTACTTATGAGGATTGGAATAATAGCCCGGTCTTCCCATATAACTCAGCAAGCCGTGATACTATCGAAGATCCTGATGGTGCGTCTGCTCGTCATGAGATTACGTCAATTCCTTCTCCGTTTGCTCGTATAGACCTGATAAAGACTGCCTTTAAAGAAGTTTGCAAGCCGAATAAACACACAGGAAAGGTTGAATTAGACGGAAAAACCATTTTCCATAAGATGGTTTCAGATACACTTGATGTCGCGGAGATATTCTTCAACCTTGACAAATATACCGGAAAGGTTGAGGTTATCAAATGGGATCCTTCTCTAATGCTGGCGGAATTGGAGCAATCGACAATAGCAGGTCATCAATACCTTGCAGATGCCCTTCGAAAATATATGAGCTCGGATTCGAGAACATATAATTTTGATCAACTGAAAAATATCTATCTACTGAACTATCTTGAAGGTCCCGATGAGTTGAATATTATTGGAGCCACCTCTCCTGCGACATTGTTTTTCAGCAATGCAAACGATCTCAGTTACGTCAACGATATATTCTTTGGAGAAGACAAACCATTTGATAGTGAGTACCAACCATTATACAAGCGTGATTTCGAGTTTGTCAAATATCTGTTCGCTTTACGGAAAAGCATTCCTAATTTTGCGGGACTTTTTCCTGAAGTTGAGACATATATCAATGCTACCTATAAAGAAATGGCAGATCAAAATAAAAAGAATGAACTGAACAATGTAACAGCTATCGTTCTTGAAGATTTTGATTCAATAGAAGTAAAGGATGTTCAACAAAACGATTTTGTCGAAGTTCTGGGCCACACTCTATACACAAAATCACATCGTCCGATTTCTACAACAAGTGATTTCCTCATTAAGTCATCCAAACAGATTGAGAATTTACCATTGGCTTTACCGATAGAAGCAGGGAATCGATATAGCCAACTGAAATACACCACTGGTAAGTGGGGTAACACCAATCGTGCAAATTATAAAGATGACGAATCTAATTTATCAAAACGCAAACTGCCTTTTGATGGCTCGATTCATCCGTATCTTACCATTAGCGATATTCTTGAAGATACCATCATTAAGGTACCTCATGCAATGAATTCGATCAACTATTTTGATGCTCATATCAAAATAGATAAACCAGAATTGGCTTTCCTTATCCCTTTGAAACCTCTTTTCTTCAAATATTTTTCAATTGAGGAGTTGATGGGGAATCTGCCTGATGGCAAACCTATGGTTGAGATGAAACTCCTAGCAGGAGAATCTGTAAATGTCATTGTTCGTATCCCCATTATGGGAGCCGGCAATATCTCTTATATAGAATATTCTCGTATATATTACAATAATAGCTCCGCTAATATTGAGAATAATGCTGGGAATATCACTGAAATGAAGTTCACTGGCTTCATCATGCCACAAGTTCGTTTCAATAATCCATCAGAATCAATTTATAACGTTTCTTGTGTTCAAGCTGCAAATGCAAAAATTGATTTCGGGTTCTATGTGGATGACGAGAAAATATCTCAGCCATCCAAATCATGCAGAAACGAGGATCAGGAGATTCTGATAAAAGCCGATAACTATTTAATCAAAGGGCAATCATTTGATTACATTCAAGTACATAACAATACTTATCGAGGGATTATCATTCCGATTTTCAAGAGCCAGCGCAATGTTGAGACATTTGAGTTTGCAATCGATTTGGGAACTTCTAACACCCATATCGAATATCGCAAAGGAAATGAAGCACCGAAGGTGTTCTCATTTACTCAGAGTGATCGGGCTCTCTGTGAGATGTTTATCCCTCAAAAGAATGAATTCGGCTATCTGGACGACCTGATTGATGAAACGGCTCTCTTTGAAAAGGATTTCATTCCCGGAGAAATTGGGAATGGAGATTTCAGATTTCCTACCCGCACGGTACTTTCGTGTGCCAAAACAGTAGATTGGAGTAAGGACGTCGCCCCGTTCACGCTTGTGAATCTGCCGTTCACCTATGATAAGCGTTCAGACTTGTCATACAATTACCTGAAGTACAACATAAAATGGGGCAACGGCGAAGATATGCGTGTTATGGAATCGTATGTTCGTACATTGATGCTGATAATACGCAATAAAGTTCTTCTTAACAATGGCGATCTTACAAAGACTAAGATAACTTGGTTTTATCCTATCAGTATGGCACCCAAACGTCTTCGTCGCCTAAGGGAAACTTGGGATGAAGCTTATAAAGAATACTTCGGGGAAGGATCTACAAACAGTATGACCGAGTCAGCTGCTCCTATTCAGTATTTCTTTAAAAGATACTCTACAGCTACGAGCCTCGTCAATGTTGATATTGGCGGTGGAACTACGGACATTGCCTTTGCCAAAGATAAAGCCATAAATCATGTTACGTCTTTTAGATACGCGTCTAATGCCCTGTTTGAGAACTCATTCTCAGATCTTGATGAAAACAATGGAATCGTAGACAGATATAAAGGAGGCATACTTCGGCTCCTAGAGGAAAAGAATCTTTCTGAATTAGTACGAGTGTTTAACAGTTCAAATAATGAACACCCTGCTAATATGGCTTCTTTCTTATTTGGGCTTAAAGACAACTCTCTTCCAAAAGCAGTAGGAATTAATGAAAAGGCTATTGATTTTAATTATCTTCTGCAGGAAGATGAGGATTTCAAGATAGTTTTCATAGTGTTCTACACCTCTATTATTTACCATATAGCTCAGATTACAAAAGCTCTTGGACTTGATGTGCCGCGTCATATTTCCTTTAGTGGAAATGGAAGCAAGGTAATCCGTGTCATTACAACTGATAATAAAATTCTTGCAAAATACACCAAGTTAATTTTTGAGAAAGTTTTAGGGCATCCCTATGGGAAAGAACTGGAATTGCTTGGACTTGAAAAAGGTTCCAGTCCTAAAGACTCTACCTGTAAAGGTGGTTTAATCGGAGTAGAAGATGATGATTACCACGACAAGACAATCGTGTTCAAAAGTGACTGTACTGGTATCGTAAAGAATACTGACACGTATGCAACCATAACAGATTCCTACAAAACGAGAACTGTAAAAGCTGTTGAAGAATTTTTCAGATTTGTATTTGTTGACATGAATAATTCGTTCAATTTCGACAGAAATTTTGGAGTAAAAATGTCTTCCTTAAAAGTGGCTCAACAAGCTGCGGCTAAAGATTTGACAACATTCCTAGACAAAGGAATAATACAACGTCGAGAAGAAACTGAAGTTGATGATGTAATAGAGGAAACTTTCTTCTTTTACCCAATAAAGGGTGCTCTTCAGTCTATGTCAAATGAAATTTTCACTTCGCTTAGAGAATAATAACAATGAAGACGCTTCATACAATAATCTTAATAGCTTCATTTATATTCAGTAGCATGGTCTTTTCGTCATGTGAAGAGGATACTGCCACTGATACTGCGAGATATCAGACAGCAATAGAATCCGGACAAACAACCATTCCTGATACTGGCAATAAACTTGATTCTACAGAGAAAAAGGCCGTTCTAGATTCTATCAACATAGTCAATTCAAGGGTTAATGAAGTTTTTAGTGAAAATGAAAAACAGGGCAAAGAAATTGTCAAAATCCAGACGGAATTAGACGATTATAAAAAAGACTCTGCACTGAGTATTCTTATATCTTGGGTTGTCGCTGGAATCGCCATAATTCTGGCTATTATATCTACTATCAAAGCATCTGCAGCTAATAGTCGAGCCGGAAGACACCGCAATGAGATTGAAGAACTGAAAAAGGCAATCTCAGATTTGAGGTTAAAACCAACATCAAATACACGGCAGACATCTTATTTATCTTCTGCGAATGATTACTATTCGCTCGCAGATAGAATATCTCGTATTGAGCGACAGATGAAGCAAGAAAGCCGTGCCCAAACACAACCAATACCTACTCCAGTACCTATTCAGACGATTCAGTCAAAACCAGGAGTTTCTCACGAACAGCACGGATATTTTGGCGTTCCCTCACAGATGTCATCAACCAGTGCTTATTTTAAGCATTTATTTGAAACACGTGATTCTGAAGCCCGATTCTCTGTCATTATTCGAAATAACAAAGCTGAGTTTAATCTTTTAGAAGGAAACCAGTTCATCAATGAGATTAGATCCAACGACAACATCAAGTTCGCACTTGAGCTTCAAGGATGCGCTCCTTCCGAAGCAACTCAAATGAGAACTATTCTTCCGGGCGAAGCTGTCAAAGAAGATAATCGTTGGGTCATCAAGAAAAAAGCACAAATCTATTTGAGTAAATAACAGACCATGCACGTATTAGTACCAATTATTATCATATTAATCATTTGCATTCAGATATTCTTTTTTATAAAGAATCTGTTGCGTATGAACCAGTTCAGTAAGATTTTTTCAGAGGAATCTTCATGGAGTCTGCGTCGCAATCAACAAACCAATTTTGTTGATGGAGTTTATGGCGCAGGTAATTCAATCTTTGAATCAATAAAAAATTCTATCAATAAGTATCTTGAAAAAAACGCAGGATCAGTCATTGATTTCGGATTACTTAAAGATGCGGTTGACCGACACTGCGATTCAGTTGAGAATGACATCGCAACGCAAACGCCAATACCATTGTACTGGGGACTCGCTGGTACTATGGCGGGAGTCATTTTGGGTTTATGGGATTTACTTGGATCAAATGCGATCTTAACATTAATGAGTAGTAGTGCGGGCGAAATAGACCCTAACTCAGCTAAAGCAGCCGAAGGTATAAATGCTCTTTTGAGGGGTGTAGCTTGGGCTATGGGAGCATCTATAGTTGGCATAATTTTTACCACCTTTAACTCAATTCTTTTTAAGCGGTGTAAGCTCACAGAGGAAAACGGCAAGAACTCTTTTCTTGCATGGATGCAATCTGAACTTCTTCCAGAATTACCGTCAGATACATCGCAAGCGTTGAACAATCTTGTCAAGAACCTCAATAAGTTTAACAATACATTCAAAGAAAATACTTCAAATCTTGGGAATGCACTTAACGCGGTGAATCATTCCTATGCGATCCAAGCAAATATAATAAAAGCCGTTCATGACATGGATGTTATGAAGATGGCAAAAGCGAATGTTCAAGTGCTTAAGGAGCTTAAAGAATGTACGGATAAACTTGAAGCCTTTAATGAGTACCTTGATAATGTTGAGGGATATACCAAAGCCATACATCGCTTTGAATCTCAATTTGGTGAACAAGCTGATAGATTGCACATACTTGAAGAAATACGTGATTTCTTTAGACGTCATAAGAGTGAGATTGCCAAAACTACCGCTGATGCCGATAAAACTCTTCAAGAATCATTGGAACAGATTAAAGAATCTACTTCTGAGAATGTTAATGAAATGCAAAAGCGTTTTGTTGAACAAAGTGAACATTTTAAGAAGATACTTGAGGATGAGAAAGATTCTTTTGAAAGATTTATGACTCAAATGAATGCTCAGTTCAGTGTTCAAATGTCTCACATGCCTCAATTGGCTAAACAACTTGAGGAAATATCATCCATTCCTGTTCGTTTGGACAAACTGATTGACAAAGTAGAGAAGTCAAATACTAAACTGGCATCTGATATTTCTTTTGCACTTAACCAGTCAATACAAACATCTCAAATGATGGCTCTACCCACGGGAAATGGAGACACTGTTATTACAGGATCCTCTATGCCCTCTTGGATGAAATGGACTGCAGTTTCTGCTCTCATAATAATAGCATCTGCTTGTATATTCAATGTTGTAGTGTATTTCTTTCCTAAACAGACACCAGTGCAACCACAACCGCCATACGTAGAAACGGTTCTGGATACGCCTATATCTACTCCAGCTGTAATTGATATTGAAACTCCAGCAAGTGACAAACAAACGAAAGCAGACACCGTTAAATAAATGATAATACAATGGCTCATAAAAAAGAATCTTTCTTTTGGACAAGTTACTCAGACCTCATGACGAGCCTATTTTTCGTCATGTTGGTTCTTTTTATTCTCGTCATTGTCTTATTGCATAAGCGCATGGAAGCAACGGAAGCACAGCTCCAAGAAATCAAGAAAGTAGAAGAATCGACTAAAGATTTGAATAAAGACTATTTTGAGTATAGACCGGAATACAAAAAATACGTCCTCAATATTCAGGTTCGTTATCCCGCAGGAAAATCAGACCTTAATACAATCATATCATATGATAAAGACTGGCAACTTAACAAATTAGCAAACGCCGGACAAGAAATTCAGAACTTTCTTGACAACCATAGAGAAAACCAATATGTTTTGATTGTAGAGGGTCAGGCTTCACGAGATAATTACACTTATAACTATGAATTGAGTTATCAGCGAGCCCTTGCGCTTATGAGATTCTGGGTTGAGTACAGAGGTATCAATTTTGGAAACAACTGCGAAATTTTAATTTCAGGGAGTGGAGATGGCAAACTTGACACTCACTCCATGCGTGAAGAGGAAGAAACCGAGAATCAACGTTTTTTGATTCACATCCTACCTAAGAATATTTTTGAATCAACCAATGAGAAAAAGTAACATCATAATTGCTTTGATAGTAATCTTATGTGCCACTTCATGCGCACATAAGTCTGGTCATAATAGGCCACCAGCTGCTACCCATTCCGAAAATTCCGAAATGAGCAATATTTCACAATCCAAGGTTGCAGTTGAATGCAAACATGATCTTAATGTTGTGCTTTCAGATAATCGGGGTGACAACAACAAACTTGATGGATCAATGATTTTTGCAAAATATAATACAGCAGTCTTTATGGTATTCACTTCTGATGGTTACAATATGTACCAAGGATCCGGATTCTTCATCAATAATGAAGGACTTGCGGTAAGTAATTATCATGTGTTTAAGGGTACCGGGATTGGAGAGGAAGGAATAAAACTTGCCGGAAGCAACAATGTATATAAGGTGGCTGAAGTAATAAAGAGCAGCGAGGATGAGGATTTTATTCTTTTCCGAGTTGATGTTTCAAACACCAATTATATACCTGTCGCAAAATATAAACCCAGTGTTGGCGAAAAAGTCTATGCAATCGGCAGCCCTCGTGGACTTGAAAACACATTTTCCTCTGGAGAGGTCTCTCAATGGCGAGACAAGAATTTAATGCAAATATCAGCTCTTATTGATCACGGTAGCAGTGGTGGAGCATTGATAAACGAATATGGTGAAGTGGTAGGTATCACATCCGGCTCTTTTGCCGACGGGTCTCAGGCAAATCTGAATTATGCTTGGAGTATAGATGCCATTAAACCATTTGTGAACTGTAAATAGAATCATTAACCACCTTTTATTAGTATTCGCATGTATTCCGGAAATACTGTAATTTTGCAGTAAATTCGGAATACGATATGAACATAAATAGCCCTATCAGACGAGATGCGTACCTTGATAAGCTCATTGCACGATATGCTGACGAAACCGTTGCACTTCTTATTGGAACTTTTGGGATGCTTCTTCCGTATAATTAGTTGAATGACGTAAAACTGCATGACGCTAAAGATATATATACTTCATCCCGGTAAGATTATTAATGGATGAACTGTGGCAGGTCACTGCATTTTATCGGAGTTTACAAGGCTCAAATTTGCATTTTATCGGAGTTTAGAATGCCAAAAACTGCATTTTATCGGAGTTTACAAGGCTCAAATTTGCATTTTATCGGAGTTTGCGGAAACCGTACAACGCTACAACGTGTCTTCTGTGAGCAGGCATTCAACACAAACCAAACCGAAGTTATCGCCTCACCCCGGATGAGGCTTCAGACCAGATATAATGTGCAGACAATAAGACTGGGGAAACGACCCTGAAAAACTGCATTAGCTGATGATTTATTGGATGGGGATTGTGGATATGTCAAAAATATTTATTAATTTTGCACACAGAACCACAAATTTCCTTTCCGGGAGGGAGACATCTTGATTCCGCATGAATATGCAACGACGTGACATATCTTCAGCCAGACGAAAGCCGGGCAGGATTTCGAGCATCACAAGTGCGCGTCTGCATCTTTCGGGAATAATAGTGTGCTCTTGTGTGGTGAAGGCATGCCGACATACAGCCGGCAGCAACAGACAGGTAAACAGTGTAACAATATAAACGGGTGGACGCCACATATTATGTGGCGCCCATCCGTTTTTTAAACTTGAATCATAAAGTGAAAATAGGTGTTGTTATGGGCTCCACCAGCGATTGGGGAGTCATGAAGGCTGCCACTGAGACTCTTGCTCAGTTTGGCGTCGAGTCTGAAACTAAGGTTCTGAGCGCACACCGCACTCCTGCGGAGCTCGAAAAATGGGTCAGCGGATTGCGTGAGCGTGATTTCGCTGCCGTAATCGCCGCTGCAGGCGGTGCCGCACATCTTGCAGGCGTGGTGGCTGCGTTCACCACCCTCCCCGTCATCGCAGTCCCCATCAAGGGGAAGACTCTCGACGGTCTTGACTCTCTCCTGTCGATGGTGCAGATGCCGTCAGGCATACCGGTAGCCACTGTGGCTATCGACGGTGCAAAGAATGCCGCACTCCTCGCCATCGAGATGCTCGCCATCACCGACGCATCTCTCAAAGAGAAAATGGACGAGTTCCGTCGCAAACAGGCTGAGAAAGTTCTCGCATCAACATTAGACTGATTGAAATCAACCATCTCATCATGACTCCATATAGAATTTTCGTAGAGAAACGTGAGCCATATCGTGTGGAAGCGGAAAGCCTCCGCAATGAGCTCAACTCAAATCTCGGACTCAACATCCGCGACCTTCGTCTCCTTTGCGTTTATGACCTTTTCGGCTTCACTCCTGAATTGGTGGAGAAGAGCAGCTACAAGGTGTTTGGCGAACCTGCCACCGATAACGTGTCAAAGGAAGTAGACTTCGAAGGACGCCCCTATCTTGCGATTGAGTCGCTCCCCGGACAGTTTGACCAGCGTGCAGCCGCTGCCGTTGAGTGTGTCAAGCTCATCAAACCGGATGCCGACATCGAGATCCGCAGCGCACGCCTCATCATTTTCGATGCCTCTGTAGGCGATGAGGAGATGAAGAAAATTGCTCACTATTGCATCAATGCCGTGGAATCGCGTCAGAAAGACCTGTCGATACTCGCTGCCCCGGAAAGAGCCGCTGCCAAACCGGTGCCAGTGCTTGAAGGTTTCCGCGAAATAACTGCCGATCAGGCTCCCGCATGGTGCAAGGAGAAGGGATTGGCAATGAACGGCGACGACCTTATGGAAGTGGTGAAATACTTCACTGCCGAAGGTCGCGACCCCAACGAGACTGAGCTTCGTATCCTTGACACTTACTGGAGCGACCATTGCCGCCACACCACATTCACTACCGAACTGACCGATATAAAGGTGGATGATTCTTTCGCTTCCGCCGACCTTGAGGAGAGCCTTCGCCAGTGGCATGAGATCCGCAAGGAATTAGGACGTGAGCACAAGCCCCTTTGCCTCATGGATCTTGCCACCATCGGCGCACGCTACCTGCTGAAGACAGGTCAGCTCAACGACTTGGAGCAGAGCGAGGAGAACAACGCTTGCAGCATCTACGTTGATGTAGACGTTGACGGCGAGAAGGAACGCTGGCTGCTTCAGTTCAAGAACGAGACTCACAACCACCCGACTGAGATTGAGCCGTTTGGCGGCGCATCTACCTGTCTCGGCGGTGCAATCCGCGACCCGTTGAGCGGACGAAGCTACGTATATCAGGCAATGCGCGTCACCGGTGCAGGCGATATCTACAAACCTGTATCAGAGACTATGGAGGGTAAACTTCCCCAGAGAGTCATCTCCCTGCGTGCAGCTGCCGGATATTCATCTTACGGCAACCAGATCGGTCTTGCCACAACCCACGTGCGCGAAATATACCACCCCGACTACGTGGCAAAACGCCTTGAGGTAGGTGCTGTGGTCGGTGCAGTGAAGGCATCCGACGTGCGTCGTGAAAGCCCCGCAGAGGGAGACGTAGTGCTCATGTTCGGCGGTCGCACAGGTCGCGACGGCATCGGCGGTGCTACAGGTTCATCAAAGGAACACACCACATCATCACTTGAGGAGTGTGGCAGTGAGGTGCAGAAAGGTAACGCGCCCGAAGAGAGAAAGATCGCACGCCTGTTCCGTCGTCCGGAGGTGACACGACTCATCAAGAAATCAAACGACTTTGGTGCCGGCGGCGTCAGCGTGGCAATCGGCGAACTTACCGACGGTCTTGACATACATCTCGACAGAGTGCCTACAAAATATTCCGGTCTTAACACCACCGAACTCGCCATAAGCGAGAGCCAGGAGCGTATGTCGGTAGTGGTCGAGAAGAAAGACATGGATGAGTTTATCAAATACTGCCATGAGGAGAATCTTGAGGTCAACCATGTGGCAGACGTGACCTCCACCGGAAGAATGCGCATGTTCTACGGCGACAAGGTAGTTGCAGACCTCAGCCGCGAGTTTATCGACTCAGCAGGTGCACGCCATTTCGCAGAGGCAACAATCGGCACCATCGAGCCGCGTGATCCGTTTGTACATGAAGTGGCAGGCAACTCACTCAAAGATAAATTCCTGAACCTTCTCGCTAACGACAACGTGACCTCCCAGAAAGGTCTTATCGAGCATTTCGACTCCTCAATCGGCAAATCAACAGTGCTCATGCCGTTCGGCGGTAAGACTCAGGGTACAGAGGCACAGGTATCTGTACAGAAACTCCCCGTAGGCAACCACCATACCGACACCGCCAGCATGATGGCATTCGGCTTCAACCCCTACCTTACAAGCTGGAGCCCGTATCACGGTGCAGCCTACTCAGTAGTGGAGGCTATCAGCAAGGCTGTTGCTGCCGGTGCCGACTACGAGCGCATGAGATTCTCCTATCAGGAGTATTTCGAGCGCATGCACACCCGCGAATCATGGGGCAAGCCTCTCGCCGCACTTCTCGGCACCCTGCGCATGCAGACTGAGTTCGGTCTTGCATCAATCGGTGGCAAGGACTCCATGAGCGGCACATTCGCCAACATCAGCGTGCCTCCGACACTCATCGCATTCGGCGTGGCTCCCGTAGACAGCCGCAACGTCATCAGCCCTGAATTCAAGGCAGCAGGCAACTATATATATGTGGTGCGCCACAACCCGCTCCCCTCCCTCATGCCGGATTCCGAGAAGCTGAAGACCAACTACAAGTTGCTCCAGCGTCTCATTGAGGAGGGCACCGTAGTTTCAGGCTATGCACTCGGCTTCGGCGGTCTCACTGAGGCTATTGCCAAGATGAGTTTCGGCAACCGCATCGGCGTCAACATCACAGCCAAGGAGGATAACCTCTTCAACTATGGCAACGGCTCAATCGTGGTGGAGAGCAAGGATATCCTCAATCTCCCCGACTTCGACCTCATCGGCGAGACAGTGGCAGAGCCCACCCTCACCGTTAACAGAGAGAAGATCTCAATTGATGAGGCATTTGAAGCTAACCGCGTGCGTTTCACCGCCGTATATCCCGACCGCACCGCAGTGAGCGGCAAGGTAGAGAATGCGACATCCGGCTCTGAAGTGGCAAAATACAAGGGTGAGCCTAAGGATAACCCTGTGGTGTATCTCCCCGTATTCCCCGGCACAAACTGCGACTACGACATGGCGGCTTCATTCGCCAAGGAGGGTGCAGTGGTGACTACATCCGTATTCTGCAACCAGACGGCTGAAGACATCGAGAAATCAACGTCAGACATGGCGGCACACATCGATGCCTGCGACATCCTCGCATTCTCCGGCGGCTTCTCCGAGGGCGACGAGCCCGACGGAAGCGGTAAGTTTATCGCAAGCGTCATCATGAATGAGAAGGTGAAGGCAGCAATCGAACGACTCCACGCACGTGGCGGTCTGATCCTCGGCATCTGCAACGGCTTCCAGGCACTCGTGAAATCCGGTCTTCTCCCCTTCGGCAAGATCGGTGAGCTGACAGCCGACTCCCCCACTCTCTTCCATAATGACATCAACCGCCATATCTCACAGATCGTCAACACCCGCGTAGGTTCGGTAGCCTCCCCATGGCTTGCCGGATTCGAGCTCGGCGAGATGCACGCAGTCGCAGCATCCCACGGTGAGGGCAAATTCGTGGCTAATGCAGAACTTGCCGCCACTCTCCGTAAGAACGGTCAGATAGCATTCCAGTATGCCGACAGCGAAGGTAACGCCACAATGGATTCCCCGGCAAACCCCAACGGCAGTACAGAGGCTATCGAGGGCATCATCTCGCCCGACGGTCTTATCCTCGGCAAGATGGCACACTCCGAGCGTTATGCCGACGGGCTGATGAAGAACATAGCCGGCAACAAGAGCCAGAACCTCTTCGCCAACGCTGTGGCCTATTTCAAGGCAAAATAATATTAATAATCCTTGCGTCCCGCGCATGAAATAGAATTGCGCGGGGCGTATAAAAAAATATAGAAATGGCAAAAAGTTATGAAGCCTCCGGCGTGAATCTGGAAGCCGGTTATGAGGTAGTGAGCCGCATCAAGAAGCATGTGGCATCGACAAACCGCTTCGGCTGCATGGGCAACATCGGCGCGTTCGGCGGCATGTTCGATCTCGGCTCGCTCAACTACAAGCACCCCATCCTCGTGAGCGGCACCGACGGTGTCGGCACAAAACTTAAATTGGCATTCGCCCTCGACAAGCACGACACCATCGGCATCGATGCCGTGGCAATGTGCGTCAACGACGTGCTCGCACAGGGTGCCGAGCCTCTGATTTTCCTCGACTACGTGGCAGTGGGTAAGAATCATCCCGCAGTGGTTGAGGCAATCGTGGCAGGCGTGGCAGAGGGTTGCCGTCAGGCAGGCTGCGCACTCGTAGGCGGTGAGACCGCCGAGATGCCCGGCATGTATGACGAGGACGACTACGACATCGCAGGTTTCACTGTCGGTGCCGTAGAGAAAGAGAACCTTATCGACTGCTCGAAAGTGAAGGCAGGCGACGTGCTCGTAGGCATAGCATCCTCAGGCGTACACTCCAACGGCTTCAGCCTTGTGCGTAAGATTGTAGCCGACAACGGTCTTGACCTCAACAAGAAATATGAGGAGACAGGCGACCAGACTCTCGGCGAGATGCTCCTCACCCCCACCCGTATCTACGTCAAGCAGGTGCATGAGGTGCTCAAGGAGATCGACGTTCACGGCATAGCCCACATCACCGGCGGCGGATTCGACGAGAATATCCCGCGTATCCTCTCCAAAGGACAGGGCATAGAGGTAAAAGAGGGGAGCTGGGAGATTCTTCCGGTGTTCCGTCTGCTTGAGAAATATGGCAAGGTGCCCCACCGCGAGATGTTCAACATCTTCAACATGGGCATCGGCATGGTGCTTGCAGTCAACGAGGAGGATGCACCCAAGGCTATCGAGATCCTCACGAAAGCCGGAGAGAAGGCATCCGTCATCGGAAAGGTGGTCGAAGGCGAAGGCGTCACTATATTATAAGGTGTAGTTCCGCACTACAAGCATCTAACGACATAGACAATGGACAGTAAAGACAAGAAACGGATTGCAATATTCGCCAGTGGCAACGGCTCAAATTTTGAGGCAATAGCCAAGGCGTGTGCCGAAGGGAGGATTGACGCGGAAGTGGTTCTCTGCGTCACTGACAAACCCGGCGCATACGTCGTGACACGTGCCGCTCGATTCGGAGTGCCCGTAGTGGAATTCCGTCCGAAAGACTTCGCGTCGAAGGCGGAATTTGAGACCATGCTGTTAGGTCATCTCCGCGAAAAGGGTGTAGATCTGATATGCCTCGCAGGCTACATGAGAATAATCGGCGACGTGCTTCTCAATGCCTACGAAGGGAGAATCATCAATATCCACCCCTCTCTGCTCCCTGCATTCCAAGGGGCTGATGCGATCGGACAGGCAATGAAATATGGGGTGAAGGTCTACGGGATCTCTATCCATTTCGTCGACCAGACTCTCGACGGAGGGAAGATCATCGCCCAGACTGCCATACCTTACGAAGGTAGCGACCGCGACGAACTGGAGACTCTGGTCCATGCTCAGGAACATATCCTCTATCCGGCTACTGTCCAGAAGCTACTCTCCTCCCTCTGACGCGCCTCCCCTACATCGCGGAGATGCGGCATGACAATTACAAACATTAAGCAACAAAAACAACAACAAAATAAAATAAATGAGAGCTTTAATCAGCGTAAGCGATAAGACGGGCATCGTGGAATTTGCCACTGCCCTCAAGAATCTCGGCTGGGACCTCATCGCCACAGGCGGCACTCTGAAAGTGCTCCGTGGTGCAGGTCTCGTGGTTGCCGACATCCAGGACGTCACCGGTTTTCCTGAGATCTGCGAAGGCCGCGTGAAGACTCTTCACCCCAAAGTGCACGGCGGTCTGCTCGGACGCCGCGACAGCGCGGAGCACATGGCTCAGCTTGCAGAGAACAGCATCGGCACTATAGAGATGGTATGCGTCAACCTCTACCCCTTTGAGGCAACCATCGCAAAAGAGGGCGTCACTATGGAAGACGCCGTGGAGAACATCGACATAGGCGGTCCCTCAATGCTCCGCAGCGCAGCCAAGAACTTCCGCGACGTGACCGTGGTATGCGATCCTGCCGACTATGCCAACGTAATTGAGGAGATCACTGCAAACGGCAACACCCTTCCAGAGACCCGTCTGAAACTCTCAGCAAAGGCATATACCCACACAGCTCTCTACGACAGCCACATCGCAACCTATATGCGCAAGGCTGCCGGTCTTGACGAGAAACTGTTCCTCGCTTTCGACGCAATCCAGACTCTGCGCTACGGCGAGAATCCTCATCAGGCTGCCACATTCTACCGTGCACCCAAAGAGGTGTCTTACTCAGTAGCTCACGCCCGTCAGCTCGGCGGCAAGGAACTCAGCTACAATAACATCCAGGATGCAAATGCCGCGCTCAACATCGTCCGCGAATTTACAGAGCCGTTCTGCTGCGCACTCAAGCACATGAACCCCTGTGGCGCAGGCGTGGGCAAGGATCTTCTTGAGGCATGGACACGTGCTTACGAGGCTGACAAGGTGAGCATCTACGGCGGTATCGTGGCAATGAACCGTCCGCTGACTGCCGAAGTGGCACGCCTCATGAAACCTATCTTCCTTGAGATCGTAATGGCTCCCGCTTTCGAGCCGGAAGCCCTTGAGGTGCTTGCATCGAAGAAGAACCTCCGTCTCCTTGAAGTGAAGATGGACAACGTGAAAGAGCCCCAGAAGCAGTACGTGGGTGTCAACGGTGGTATGCTCGTGCAGGATGCCGACGTGGAGTGCAAGGACATCACTGCCGACATGTGCGTCACTGAGCGCAAGCCTACCGAGAAGGAACTCGCTGAGATGGACTTCGGTTGGAAGATCGTGAAGCATGTTAAGAGCAACGCCATCGTCGTTGTTAAGGATGGTGCCACAGCCGGAGTAGGTGCCGGACAGATGAACCGCGTAGGTTCTGCCGAGATCGCTCTCGAAGAGGCTAAGGCTGCCGGAATCACCGAGGGTCTTGTGCTCGCATCCGACGGCTTCCTCCCCTTCGGCGACACTGTTGAACTCGCATCAAAATATGGCGTGACAGCTATCGTACAGCCCGGCGGAAGCATCCGCGACGAGGATTCCATCAAGGTGGCAAACGAGAAGGGCATCACAATGCTCTTCACCGGAATGCGTCATTTCAAACATTGATCTGAGATGGAAAGCAAGAAACGAGTACTTGTAGTGGGTAGCGGCGGTCGCGAACATGCGATCGTCAAGGCTCTCTCACGTTCGCCGCAGGTAGGCAAGATCTTCTGCGCACCCGGCAACGCCGGTATCGCTGACGATGCCGAGTGTGTGGCTATCGGTGTGGAGGATGTAGATGCCCTCGTGAAGTTCGCATCCGAAAATGCCATCGACATGACAGTCGTTGGTCCGGAGGCTGCACTCGCTGTCGGCGTCGTTGACGCCATGGAAGCTGCCGGACTGAAGGCATTCGGTCCGACAAAGGCTGCCGCACGCATTGAGAGCAGCAAGGAGTTTGCAAAGCAGATAATGACCAAATACAACGTGCCCACTGCCTCATACGAAGCATTTGACGACTTCGAAAAGGCATGGGACTACGTTAAGAACCGTCCCCTCCCCGCAGTCATCAAATATGATGGTCTTGCAGCAGGTAAAGGCGTAGTGGTGGCTCTGACCTACGACGAGGCTGAGGCGGCTCTCCGCGACATGCTTCTCGACTCTGCCTTCGGCAAGGGTCGCGTGGTGGTTGAGGATTTCCTCGACGGTCCGGAGTTCTCCTTCATGTGTGTCGTATCGGGCAACAAGGTGTACCCCCTCGCAATGGCACAGGATCACAAACGCGCCTTCGACGGCGACAAGGGTCCGAACACAGGCGGCATGGGTGCGTATTCACCCGTTCCGTTCGTCACTGAAGAGATCCGCGATAAAGCCCTCAACGAGATTATCCGCCGCACAGCCGACGGTCTCGTGGCTGAAGGCGTACCCTTCAAAGGTGTGCTCTACGGTGGTCTTATACTGACTGCCGACGGTCCGAAGGTGATTGAGTTCAACGCTCGCTTCGGCGATCCGGAGACAGAAGTGGTCCTGCCGCGTCTTGAAAGCGATTTCTACGAACTTGTGGATGCTGCCGTAGAGGGTCGCGACTGTGAGACTCGCTGGAGCGACGACGCCTATCTTGGCGTGGTGCTCGCTTCCGAAGGCTATCCCGGTTCCTATAAGAAGGGTGTGGAGATAAAGGGTCTTGACAAGGTGAATGCCGACGTCTACCACATGGGCACAAAACGTGACGGCGACAAGATTCTGACCGCCGGCGGACGCGTGCTGATGGTGGTGGGCAAAGGTAAGGACATACCCTCTGCCAACGCAGCCGCCAAGGCTGAGATCGAGAAGATCGAGTGCCCCTCGCTCTTCCACCGCACCGATATAGGTAAAGCATCTCTCTAATATCTTCCGTCTCCCCGACATGATTGTCGGGGAGACGGAAACCCTAAAAACAGAACATACACAATGATTATAAGCGGAACGCAATTAGCAAAAGAACTCAAGCAGGATGTGGCTCGCAGAGTGGTTGAGGCAAAAGAGAAATACGGACGCGCACCTCATCTCGTGGTGATTCTTGTGGGTGAAGACCCTGCAAGCCAATCTTACGTGAAGGGTAAGGGTAAGGATGCCGAGGAGGTTGGCTTTAAAGGCACAACCATCCGTCGCCCCGCCGACATCACTGAAGAGGAACTTCTCGCCATGATCGCCGAGCTGAATGCCGACGACACTGTTGACGGCGTGCTCGTGCAGCTCCCCCTCCCAAAGCATATCGATGAGGACAAGGTGATCGAGGCTATCGCTAAGGAGAAGGACGTAGACGGCTTCCATCCCGCCAACGTGGCTTCACTCTGGCAGAAACTCCCCTGCACGTTGCCCTGCACCCCGAAAGGTATCATCAAGATGCTCGACAAGGCAGGCGTGGAGATTGAAGGGAAGAAGGCAGTAGTGATCGGCAGAAGCAACATCGTCGGGCTCCCCGTCTCCAAGTTGCTCCTTGACCGCAACGCCACTGTCACTATGGCTCACAGCCGCACCAAGAACCTTGCAGAAGTAACATCAGCCGCCGACATCCTTGTGGTGGCTATCGGTCGTCCGCGCTTCGTCACTGCCGACATGGTGGGCGAAGGTGCTGCCGTTATCGACGTCGGTGTAAACCGCGACCCGGAGACCGGCAAGCTCTGCGGCGACGTGGATTATGAGGCCTGCAAGGATAAGGCTTCGGTGATCACTCCCGTGCCCGGTGGTGTCGGTCCGATGACCCGCGCATGCCTCATGGAGAACACCCTTGAGTGCTTCCTTCGTAAAATGGAAAAATAAAAAACTTACATAGAAATGATCGAAAGATACGGAAGAGACGTAATGAGAGAGGTATGGACGGAAGAGAACAAATTCCGTGCATATCTCAAAGTGGAACTCCTCGCTGCCGAGGCTTGGAGAGAACTGGGTGTTGTGCCCGCTGAAGACGTTGAGAAACTCAACGCCAATGCCACTTTCAATATCGACAGAATAAAGGAGATCGAGCTTCAGACCCGTCACGACATCGTGGCGTTCACCCGCACCGTCAGCGAATCGCTCGGCGAGGAACGCAAATGGGTTCACTACGGTCTCACATCGACCGACGTGGTTGACACCGCCAACGGCTACCTCTTCAAGCAGGCTAATGAAATTCTTCTCAAAGATATCGAGGAATTTATCGAGATGCTCAAGAAGCAGGCAATCCGTTTCAAGAAACTCCCCTGCATCGGTCGTACACACGGCATACACGCCGACATAACTTCATTCGGACTCAAATGGGTGCTCTGGCTGGCTGAGATGCGCCGCAACCTCGAAAGATTCAAGGCTGCCGCACGTGGCGTCGAGGTAGGTAAGATCAGCGGTGCCGTCGGCAACTTCGCCAACATACCCCCCTTCGTGCAGGACTATGTATGCGACAAACTTGGCATCGACAGCTCCGACGTCAGCACTCAGGTGATACAGCGCGACCGCCACGCTTACTACATGGCTACTCTCGCCGTAATCGGTGCAAGCCTCGAGCAGATGGCTCTTGAGGTGCGCAACCTTCAGCGCACCGAGGTGCATGAGGTGGAGGAAGCATTCGGTAAGGGTCAGAAAGGTTCATCCGCAATGCCCCACAAGCGCAACCCGGTCAGCAGCGAGAACATCTGCGGATGCGCACGCGTGCTTCGCGGATATATGGTGACGGCTTACGAGAACGTGGCTCTCTGGCATGAGCGCGACATTTCCCACTCCGCAACCGAGCGTATCATCATGCCCGACGCAACTATCCTCCTCGACTACATGCTCAACCGCATGAAGGGCATCCTGGAGAATATCGTCGTGTTTGAGGAGCAGATGATGGCAAACATCTACCGCACCAACGGCGTCATCTTCGCACAGCGCGTGATGAACGCACTCATCGACAAGGGCTTTGTGCGTGAGAAGGCTTACGACACCGTGCAGCCTATCGCAATGAAGGCGATGAGCATGGGCGCATCATATCAGGAGCTTCTGAAGGAAGACCCCACTGTGATGGGCGCACTCACAGAGGAGGAGCTCAACAACTGCTTCACCCTCGATTACTATTTCAAAAACATCGACCATATTTACAAACGTAATAAATTAGAAGAATAATGTCGGAAAGATTAGTTGTCATCGGCTCCCAGTGGGGCGATGAAGGTAAAGGAAAGATTACCGACTATTTCGCATGTCGTGCCGACATGGTTGTGCGCTATCAGGGTGGCAACAATGCTGGTCACAGTGTGATGTTCAACGGTCATAAATACTCCCTGCAGAGCATCCCGTCAGGCATATTCAACCCCGCCACTGTCAACGTGATGGGCAACGGCATGGTCGTGAATCCGGAATCGGTGCTTGTGGAGCTTGAAAAACTTCACAACCAGGGTATAACCGACTATCAGCTCTATATCTCCGACCGCGCAGCCATGGTGATGCCCTGGCATTCCGCGCTCGACGGGGCTTACGAGTGCCTGAAAGGTGGCAAGCTCATCGGCACAACCAAGAAGGGTATCGGTCCTGCCTACAGCGACAAGTATAGCCGCGTAGGTCTCCGCATGGGCGACCTGCTTGAGCCGGAATACTTCGCTGAGCGTCTGAAAGCCGCTCTCGACGAGAAGAACATGGAGCTGAAGATGCTCGGTCTCGACACATACGATTTCCAGACGGTCTACGACCGCTACATGGAGATTGCCAAGATTCTCGGTCCGCGCATCGTCGACACCTCTGACCTCATCAACAAGGCTCTCCGCTCCGACAAGAAAATCCTCTTCGAGGGCGCACAGGGCATGATGCTCTGTATCGACCATGGCACGTATCCCTTCGTGACATCCTCCACCCCGTCGTCGGCAAGCGTACCCGTGGGTGCCGGAATATCCCCGAAATGGATCGACAACGTGCTCGGCGTCGCTAAAGCATACTGCACCCGCGTGGGTGAGGGTCCCTTCCCGACAGAGCTGTTTGACGAGATCGCACACGAAATCCGCGAACGCGGTCATGAATATGGCACAGTCACAGGCCGTCCCCGTCGTGTGGGTTGGTTTGACGCCGTAGTGGCACGCTACACAAGCCGTCTCGCCGGAATCGACAACTGGGCACTCATGCTCTTCGACGTGCTTTCAGGTCTTGACAAGGTGAAGATCTGCACCCACTACGAACTCGACGGCAAGATCATCGACACTCCTCCATCCACAATCTCCAAACTCGCACGCTGCAAACCGGTGTTTATCGAGATGGACGGCTGGAAAGAGGATATCACCGGCATTAAGAGCTTCGACGAGCTTCCGGAGGCTGCAAAGGCTTACGTCCGCAAGATCGAGGAGCTCACGGAGGTGCCTGTAGGCGTGATCTCCGTAGGTCCGGACCGCACTCAGACCGTGATCATATCAGAGAAACTGAAGAATTTCTGATAGATTCACACGTTTTTTCTCCTTATTAACCATTTAAACTGATTGAAATGTCATTTTTAACAGAAAAAGTGAATGAGGAAGGCATGACGTTTGACGACGTCCTTCTCATTCCGGCATATTCAGAGGTCACTCCCAACATGGTGGAGGTGAAGACCCGCTTCTCGCGCAACATCACCCTCAACATCCCGGTGGTATCGGCTGCAATGGACACCGTAACGGAAGCCGCTATGGCTATCGCTATTGCCCGTCAGGGTGGCATCGGCGTAATCCACAAGAACATGCCTATCGAGATGCAGGCTGCACAGGTGAGAAAGGTGAAACGTGCTGAAAGCGGCATGATCTTTGATCCCGTCACCATCACTCCCGAACAGACCGTAGGCGATGCTCAGCGCATGATGCACGAGAACCATATCGGCGGCATACCCGTGGTTGACACCGAGGGCAAGCTCGTGGGTATCGTGACTAACCGCGACCTCCGTTTCCAGACTGATGAGTCGCTCCGCATCTCCGAAGTGATGACTAAAGAGAATATCGTCACCACCACCAATCCCGACCTCACAGAGGCTTCGCAGATCCTTCTCCGTCATAAGATCGAGAAACTACCCGTGGTTGACAAAGACAACAAGCTCGTAGGTCTCATCACCTACCGCGACATCACTAAGATTCAGGACTACCCCAATGCCTGCAAGGACAGCAAGGGTCGTCTCCGCGTAGCCGGCGGCGTAGGCGTGACAAGCGACACTCTCAAACGCGTTGAGGCTCTCGTTAATGCCGGCGTGGATGCTGTCGTGATCGACACAGCCCACGGTCATTCCGCCAACGTGGTCAACACCCTCAAGGCAGTGAAGGCACAGTTCCCGCAAATCGACGTGCTCGTGGGCAATATCGCAACTGCCGAGGCTGCAGAATACCTCATCGCAAACGGTGCCGACGGCATCAAGGTTGGTATCGGTCCCGGCTCAATCTGCACCACCCGTATCGTGGCTGGCGTGGGTGTGCCCCAGCTGAGCGCAATCTTCAACTGCTCGAAGGTAGCTGCCAAATATGGTGTGCCCGTAATCGGCGACGGCGGTCTCCGCTACTCCGGCGACGTGGTGAAAGCCATTGCCGCAGGTGCCGATTGCGTAATGATGGGCTCAATGCTCGCTGGTACAGAGGAATCTCCGGGCGAGACCATCATCTACAACGGTCGTAAATTCAAGGCTTACCGTGGCATGGGCTCCATCGAGGCTATGCAGGCAGGTTCAAAAGACCGCTACTTCCAGAGCGCAACCTGCGACTCAAGCAAATTCGTGCCGGAAGGCATCGTGGCTCGCGTACCCTACAAGGGCACTCTCGCCGAGACCATCTACCAGCTCCTCGGCGGTCTCCGCTCCGGAATGGGCTACTGCGGCGCGAAGGATATCGAGGCTCTCCACAACGCTCGCTTCGTGCGCATCACCTCTGCCGGCGTGATCGAGAACCATCCCCACGACGTGACCATCACGAAAGAGGCACCCAACTATTCACGTGCAGAATAATATCATACAAATGGAAAAAATACTGATTCTGGATTTCGGGTCACAATACACCCAGCTCATCGCACGCCGCGTGCGTGAGCTCAACGTGTATTGCGAGATCCATCCTTTCAATAAGATTCCTGAGCTTGACGCCGACATAAAGGGCGTCATCCTCTCCGGATCTCCCTCGTCGGTACGCGACGCGGACGCTCCCAAACCGGATCTCAGCAACATCAAAGGTCATCTGCCCCTGCTTGGAGTATGCTATGGCGCACAGCTCCTCGCTGCCGAATTTGGCGGCGAGGTGGAGGGCGCACCCAGCCGTGAATACGGCCGCGCAATGCTCACGGTCAAGGACCAGATCGACCCGCTGATGCTCAACGTGCCCTCACCCACTCAGGTATGGATGTCGCATGGCGACACAATCACACGTCTCCCGGAGAACTACCACATAATCGGTTCTACCGAAAACGTGCAGGCAGCCGCCTACCATATCGAAGGGGAGAAGACTTGGGGCATACAGTTCCACCCGGAGGTGTACCACTCAACCGACGGCACACAGATCCTCTCCAACTTCGTGCTCGGCATCTGCGGATGCTCCGGCACATGGAGCCCCGACTCATTCATTGAGACAACCGTGGCAGAACTGAAGGCAAAACTCGGCGACGACCGCGTCATACTCGGTCTCTCCGGAGGTGTCGACTCATCAGTTGCCGCCATGCTCCTCAACAAAGCCATCGGACAGAACCTCACCTGTATCTTCGTCAACAATGGCCTGCTCCGCAAGAACGAGTTTGACGACGTGCTTGATTCCTACAAGCACATGGGTCTCAACGTCATCGGCGTAGATGCCAGCGAACGTTTCTACAACGACCTCAAAGGCGTAACCGACCCCGAACAGAAGCGTAAGATCATCGGACGCGACTTCGTGGAAGTGTTCAATGCAGAGGCAAAGAAAATTGAAGGCGCACGTTGGCTTGCACAGGGCACCATCTATCCTGACGTGATCGAAAGCTGCTCCGTAAAAGGACCGTCAGCCACAATCAAGAGCCACCACAACGTGGGCGGTCTCCCCAAAGAGATGAACCTCAAGATCGTTGAGCCGCTCCGCCTCCTCTTCAAAGACGAGGTACGCCGCGTAGGTAAAGCCATGAACATGGACCAGCGACTCCTCGGACGTCATCCCTTCCCCGGACCCGGACTCGGCATCCGCATCATAGGAGAAGTGACCGCAGAGAAAGTGCGCGTACTGCAGGAAGCAGACGCCATCTTCATCAACGGACTCCGTGACGCCGGGCTCTACGACAGCGTATGGCAGGCAGGCGTGATGCTACTCCCCGTGCAGAGCGTAGGCGTAATGGGCGACGAACGCACATACGAAAGCTGCGTCGCACTCCGCGCCGTGATCTCCACCGATGGCATGACCGCCGACTGGGTACATCTCCCCTACGAGTTCCTCGCCAACGTCAGCAACGAGATCATCAACAAAGTGCGCGGCGTCAACCGCGTAGTCTACGACATCTCCTCAAAACCACCAGCCACAATCGAGTGGGAATAAAAAACGGAATAGCCTCAACCTCGGCATAGCCGAAGGTTGAGGCTATCACCAAAGCCAAAGCCAATAGCCAAAGGCTATTGCCCAAACGCAAAGAAGCCCCGGAAAGACACAAATCTTTCCGGGGCTTCCCGTTATCAAAATCAAATTCCCCCACAGAGAGCCGAGAGGCAATTCCTTCAATGAACCGAGGGGCTACCAAAGCTCAGCCGTGTCGGCTGGAGTTCCGTGCCCGAGCCCATGGGCGAGGGGTCCCGACCAAGCCCGCGAATCACCTCTCTCCTCTTACCATCCGGAGTCAGAAGAAACCACCGTTCCCACAAATCCTCAATCAAAATACCATCCTCCCCTGCCTCCGACACACGCCGGAAAATCCTCCCCCTCCCGTCACAAGAGCCATCCTCCGGCAAAAACACAACATTCCCATACACCGGCACATTCGTCAGCATACATCCCCCATAGCACCGCTTCCTGACGCGCAACAAACCATCCACACCCGGCACCTCCAAATAATACCCCATCCATCGCGCCGCTGACAATCCATCCCGCGTCACGAACCAAAACTCCGGACACCCCCTAAGCGAGAACCCCTCCCCGCTCCTCACAAAATCAATCCCACCAATCCTCATAACAAGCACCCTAAAGGGGAAGAAAAAAAAGCCATCCCGCCTCAGCCCCCTAAAAGAACAGCCCAGAAGCCAGATGTTTTCAGCAGTTTCGTTTGAGTTCCGCTCAAATCCAAGTTCCTTTTGAGTTCCACTCAAAATTCCAAATTGCATCCCAATTTGAGTAAAATTGCATCTCAATTTGAATAAGTTGGCACCGGAGGCATATCGATAGAAGACTTTCTAAAAAGCGACATCGAAATCCTCCTGAAATAACCCACAGTCACAATCCCTACATCCCCTTCAGATAACTGGGGCTACCCGTACTCAGCCGTGTCCGCTGGAGTTCCGTGCCCGAGCCCATGGGCGAGGGGTGCCGACCAAGCCCACCCTCCCCATAAAAATCTCCTCAGCTCCCATTAGGAAGTAGACGAGACGATCCATCGGCTACGTATCGTATCATACGTAAACAGCACCGGAAACTCAATAAGAACATTATACAGGCGTCCCCAAAGCCCCTGCTCATGGAAAAGACGATAGAACGCCCGCAGATTATACCTATTGACCCAATCCGGATAATAATTTATCCTATCAGCCGTCTGATGTAGGAAACCACCACACGTAAACACAATACCCTTGAATCCCGCATCTCGCAAATCCAACGCAAACTGCTCCTGAAGCGGAGCACCCATCCCCACAATCGCAAAATCCGCACCCGAATCTACAATATCACGTATCGCACGCCTCCTGTCATCGACATCCAAGAAATAACCATTGCGATACCCGGCAACAGCCATCCTCGGATAACTCCTCCTGATCTGCGCCACCGACTTCTCCAGCTCCTCCTGCTTAGCCCCGATAAAATAAACCGTCTTATCCCCGGCAGCCTCATCAAGAAGCCGGAACAGGTCAACAGCCATGCCCGACATATCAAAACTAAGTCTCGGAATCGACCGACGCCACAACAGATTAATCAACTTACACATCAGCATCCCGTCGACATACAATCCATCGAAAGCCCCAAACAGATCGGCATTCCTCCTGACGATATGATACGAAAAAGGGTTGACACAGGTATAAGCTGCGCCAGACTTAGAAAACGTGATGTGCGGATAATTTGCTGCGGACTCGGTGATACAATCAACGAATCTGCGAGTATTCATAAAAAGCTATGAAATTTGAATTATAGTGATGAATCCTTATTTTGCTATCTATACTACTGATAGCCACCATTAACAAATGTTCTGTACAAATCAAAAAACATTAAAGCAATAATATCATAATTAGCCCAGTTGCTTCTTAAGATAATCAACCGACTTAACTTGCTCGTTCTTAATTATATTATTGACCGTATTATAATCAATCTCTGAATTTAACACTTTGCCCAACTCTTCCGGAGATTTTACAATTTGGGAATCAAGTTTGAATTGTTGTAACAAATAGGTCAATTTATTACTATTCATATCTCTTACAATCACACCAAATTGTTTATTGAATTTAAGAGACATTACTGCACCGTGAAACGTATCTGTCACAATACATTTAGCTTTTTTGAAATATCCCAATACTTCAAAAGGATGCGGAGTCACAACCTCATCAACCCAATCAAAATAATTAGCGATTGCAACAATCTTTAATCCTTTTACATTAGCATATTCCCTTATTGCCTTAATCTCATCCGGATTATTCATTCTTCCCGGATATGTATAGACCAAAAGATAATTATCCTTAATATCTGGCACACGCACTTCCATATCAAATCCGTATGCAATGACCGGATCCACATTCATTTCCGGTTGTTTCCCGATTAAGGCACTTACAACATCTGAACTATTCTTATCTCTAACTGAAATTGCAGAAAAATTATTCAGAAGATCTGCCACACGGTTTGCAATACCTAATTCTCTAAGTTTCGTTACAGTAGTTGCGCCAAAACAACCTGCATAACTTAATACCCTACTTGTATTAAGACCTTCGCCAAATAATTGTGTCGAAAAACCAAACCAAGTCGTTTGTGCCACATTAAACACTTCATCACTCCCTATCACAACTGCATCAAAACAAGAATTATTCCTATCTGGTCTCACGCCCAATTCCGGCTTAAACTCACTATCAAAACGTTTATGTAATTTCAATGTACATTGGAATTGCTTTATTGGATGATTCACCCTTAAACGTTTAAGCATCAGCTTAATCTTATGAAATCGACTTATTCTGTATTGAGGAAGTTGCTCTCCCGGCTTAATATTGATAAATTCCACAGTATGCCCAAGACCCTCAATTATTGATTTTAAACCGTATGCCTGCAGAAACGAACCATAATTCGTAATCTGTTGCATTGACAATATACCAATTTTCATAAACTTCTGATTTTATTGATTACCGACTTTACATGCCAAAATAAACCTGTGGTAATAAGCATATCTCTAATCTTGGATTTAAATCCCAATCCAACGATATCAAACTTATTATTTATTTCAGCTAAAGACATTTTTGAATCATTGAATGCCCTAATTATTTCCTCTCTGTTAGCCGGTCGTATTGATGACCTGACAAGATTATGATTAAGTTTAATTGCTTCCTTCAGAGAACGTTCCTCATACAGACAATCCTTCATTCCTCTCATAATCTCTCTTCCACGCTCTGTATTTACAAGCACTAAAGAAACGCCCTTTGTCACATCATGATGAAACGGCTTCCCTTGTTGCCCCAATCCCCAAAAATCAGCTATTGTAATATCACCCACCCTTTGCAGTCCGTTAAAATGACAATCATAACATGAATTTCTGAATATTGCAGATTTCTCAAAAGCCTTCATATAAAGGTTCGAGATACCTGTCAAAGTCAATTTCCTTCCATCAGAAATCTTCGCGGTTGGGGCTATGCCCCAACCGCGAAGATTTCTGAATTCAAACCCGGAAATTCCTGAATAATTCTCATTTTCACTCTCCAATTTTTCTATATAATTATAGAATAAAGAATTTGAGGGGACTCCATGACAGACAATATCAACCGTCACTAATTTTTCATAAGGTTTTAATAGAAATGACTTTAACCCTGCAATCTGACATGGAGTACCTGTAAATAATACGTATTTACCATCCTTTAGTGCATCCCTTGCCTCAATATAAGTTTTCTTGATATCACTTTGAAGATATTTAGACCCTCTTAAATCACCTAATTTATCCTCCGAATCACAACCTTTATGATTACATTCAAAACCATTAGTCCAAGATGCTCCAAATACCACTCCTCCTTTATCCAATATCCATCGTGCGATAGCTGAGAATGCCCCTCCTGAACTACTTTTTGTTCGGCTTTCATTATCCCAAAATGCAATAGCATCCTTTGGTTCCGGATTTTTCAAATCCTTACTATTTACAATCGGACAAGCCTTTTCACAAAGTTTACACTCTACACATAAATCAGGGTTGATGTTTGGCATCAGGAAACCCTCTCTGTCACTTGCCATCTCAATTGCTGAATGAGGACAGATATTTGCACATGCAGAACATCCCGTACAAGTCATATCCGAAGCTAAATGTGGCATTACTCTACTGATTTTATGAGTTTTATATAGTTATTTTTAAAGATCTTGAAATTAAAATTATTGAGATAGGCTCTCCGACCATTTTCCGACATACAATCAATGATATCCTGAGTCATTGCCGGGAGTGTATTCAAAGTATTAAGTAATGAATCCCAATCATTACAAATAATACCATTCTCTCCATCCCTTATTATCTCCTCATTTCCACCTACAGAATTACATATCACAGGAATCCCCCTCTGAGTCGCTTCAATAAGAGAAATAGGCAATCCCTCATGTTTAGAAAACAACATCACGAAATCAGAATTTTGCATCAATTCCGGTATATCATCTCTAAATCCCAATACCTGAAACTGCTCATCCCCTTCACATATATCATTCAATTCATTTAAAAGAGGACCGGTTCCGGCAAAAAGAATCTTTACTCTATTATCAAGTTTCCCCTTCAGATGTTTTACAATTTCAATCTGTCTTTTCACATCATTGATTCGTGCCGGATATAATATTGTCACATTATTTGAATCAAATTTCTTTTCTCTTTTCACATACGCTTCATACTCCCTCACGCAATTATGTATCTTAGTAATTGCTGAATATTTTACTCCAAAATATTTTGTAAGATTTTTTATACCGGCATCTGAAATAGCCACTATATTCTTTGGGAATAACGACAATAATTTATTACCATACAACTCATTATGATGAATATATATGCATTTGACATTCAAACCGGGGATACGCATAAGAATCCACATCAAAGGCAATAACCGTCTCTCATGAATAATCACTATTGAATTACGAAACATCAAAGGATTTTTATAACGGACATAATCAGTCTCCGCTATCTCTAAATTCTTATTTACCTTTTCATAAGGAATTTCTCCAACAATCTTACAATCAAACTCAGTTCGTAAAGCCTCATGAATATCCATAAGTACTTTTTGTATACCAGTGACCTTATAAAGCTCCTTATTAAATTGGAATACCTTCTTCTTCATTTCACAAAATTTAATTCTGAATTAATGGCATGTAATAGTTCTCCATTCTTCTTATCGCCGCAATAATGCCAAAACATAACACCTCGAGCACCAATCTCCTTGACATATTTACATTTAGCCTTGACAGCCGTTGTATCATCATACGAGATTAGTATGTTACCAGAAGCAGAATCTATTATATATGGACTCATTGCAATTGAATCAAAACATACTTGTGTACCGGCCTTAGGTACGATATACCTATAATCATGAAATTTCTTATACTCTTTATCGTCACCTCTGCCATAGAAAGGGATACCTATCAACATTTTATTTACAGGCACTCCCCATTTGTAATGGTTAGCAACTACATAATCCACACATATTTTACCAGTATTTGGAGATTGATGAAGAGGTGCACTCAATTTCGGAGGAACACCCATATCGTATGTCATTATATTGACAAAATCAACAACCGGAACTAAATCTTCAAAATCATAATAGTTTCCATAGGCAGGAGACGCAAATGTAAGCACTCTGTCCCTACCGATAGAATCTCTAATCTGACGCATCAAGACCGTAAAATTTGACTTATCCTCTTTAGAACTTGAAATTTTTCCAAGAGAAGAACCGGGAAACTCCCAATCAATATCTATACCATCAAGATTATAAGTTCTCACAATATTCATTAGATTGTGAATAAACTCAGTTCTATTTCCATCATCAGCAGCCATCTCACTAAAATTACCTGCACCCCAGCCTCCAATTGAAAGCAATACTTTTAGTTTATTATTCTGCTTCTTTAATCCAACAATATCTTTGAATCTATCCAGATTCTTTATTGTTAGTGTAGTGAAAGTACTGTCAATTGTAGCAAAAGCATAAGACAGATGAGTTACAGAAAATGGGTCAGGCAAATCCTTACTCCAAGACGTGACATATCCATATACTACCGAATTTCCATCCCAATTACCATTATTCTTAAATTTCAATTCAGAGATAACATCAACGCCATCATCATAAAATGATGTAAATCCCCAAATTAATAATGCACTAAGAATCAATATCAATATTCGGCATATAGATATAATTCCAAACCTTTTCATTTCTAACTCAATGCATATTTTAACTCAGTCATTGACTTTTTCCTTAACACAGACAACTTTGAATCCACATCATTCCAATCAATAGGCTTTACAATCATCTTTTCAAACTCCTCTTGAGTATTTTGTTTTGACAAAACACGCTCTTCTAACCCAAGTTGGGTTAATAGTGAAACTATTCTGGTAGCACGACTCGGATTCCCTATATATATCACAAAAGGGGTATGATACAGTAATGAAAACACTGTTCCATGAAAAGAATCTGTAACTACATAAGATGCCTCAGCAAATCTCTTAATCCAATCCTCAACTTTCTCAGGATAAGAAGCCCTGTAACCCGATGGTTTACGCACACTGCCAATCGAACGTATCGGCAAATTCATTTTTTTTGCCATCTCCCCTGCCATCTCATAAAAGCCCTCATCATTTATCAACTTATACGTTATGATCTCATTCGAAGGCTTTATGTCGCCAGTCAATTCCGAATATTTTGGGAAAAGCAGTACCGGATCAATCACTTGAACCGCATCAGCTTCAAAAAAATCTTTGGCGATCTTTATCGCACTATCCTCACGAAGCAAAATCCTATCAAACTTTTTAAGCGATTCCTTTATCTCCTCATTTGAGATATAAGGAGAAACCTCCCACTTATTAAGACCTATACTTGTCGCGTAAGATACTCGTTTAACATTATCATCTCCAAATGTCAAGAAAAACGCCGGCAATAATTTTTTTCCAATCTGAGGATTCCAAGTCTGGTCACTCCCCACAAGATAGCAATCAGATTCCGGAGGATTATTCCTCAATTCCTCCACACTCCAATACGTTTTTGACGTAAGATTCTTGAAATATTTCTTACGGAATGAATTAAAACGCATACGTTTTAATCCAAAAACCAACCTTGATTTTAATGAGGGATTATAAGGCAATCGCAAATCAATAAATTCAGGAGAATGTCCCAGTTCCTTTATAGCACGATACGTGGCATAAGCCTGCATGGTCGCTCCATAATTATCCTCCCAATGATATGTCAGAATAGATACTTTCATTTTTATTTATGATAGGTAGTGAACGAAGTGATTCCGTTTCTCTCAGATCTTGCCACTTTAAATGAATCCGTGTAGTTACCAACGGCAATCAATAAGACCGGTATTTCATTCTCCGGTATATCAAACTCAGTATGAATCCGCTTTAAATTCTTAGTCTTTATTCCTAAAGTCAAAGGGATTGAACCGATTCCAAGATACGTCAAAGCATACATCAACGACATTGCAAACAAACTGCCATCAACATATCCCAAATGCGGCTCTCGAGTATAATATCTGTGTAAATCAGCTGTAATCAATATCACTTTATCCACACATTCAGAGAAACTGTTTGCCCCCCCTTGCAATTTAAGAATATGATTCTTATTTTCCCCTTCAAAGACATGAACACGATAAGATTGTCGATTGCAAGCTGAGGGCGATTTCTTTGCTATCTCAATCGCTTCATTTATTGATTCTATCGCTACAGGAGTTTTATCAAAATTACGGATTGAATACCTTCCCGTTGCCAATGTTTTAAAATCTCCTTTGGCAACCGTAAGCATTTCCTCCTTTGTCTTATCTATACTTCCTGCCTTATCGAAACAAATTTCTTTATATTTTTCTGTTATTCTCTGAATACGGTCAGATATCAAATCAAGTTCCTTAGAATTAATACCATTCTCCTTATGAAACTCCATATACTTCTTCATAAGAGAAATCGGCACAATCAAATCTGCAGTATAACCATACGAAGATATATACTTCTCTATAAGAACCGACAACTTGGATGCTTTCTCCTTTCCAAACGATTTTCTCATATTGGGCAAAGAAAATCCTTTTTCCAAAGCATGTGTCAACATCAATATTTCAGTTAACATCTTATCCCGATTCCCGGAATTTCCACATCTGGCATTCCCTTTAGCAAACCTCCAGAACTCATCTACCATTGTCGGTATCATCTTTATGAAGATTGCCAAAGGATTCTCTGTAATCGACTTTTTTATTGACATCTATCTGATAAAATTTCATTAAACATTTTAACATACTGATCACATACAGATTTCGTAGAAAGATTCTCATCCACATACCTCTTTTGTGACCGCTTTATTTCATCATACATCAATGGATGATTCTCAATAGTGCTCCTCATCACCGAATATAATGAATCAATATCACCTTCAGAGAATAATAATCCTGTAACGTCCTCAACTACACTCTCCTTAAATCCATCCAAATCAGAAGCAATAACAGGCACATTATAACCGTAGGCAATTCTCAATGGTCCGCTCTGCGTAACTGATTTATAAGGCAATACTAAATAATGTGACTCACCAAATAATTTAGGTATCTCACTTTCCTCAATTCTCCTTATATCCAATTCAAATGCATCACCATATTTAATCAATGGCTGATACACCGACTGCCAATTTTTACAATGTCCCACAATCTTAACTACAAACTTCCCTGCATACTCTTCCCATAATTTATTTGCAGCAGATATCAATAACCCGACATTCTTTGATGGGATTATATTTCCAAAAACGGTAAATACGACTTTTCCATCATCTCTTGGCTTTGCGGATACAACACCAAAATCATTTAAAGCAAGAGGTATTATATATCTTCTATCTATATTTCCACCCGCATAAGCCTCTGCCTGATTATTTGAAAAGTATTGCAGATAGCAATTCTGTTTATTTATATACTTTAAGAATGGGAAATATAATGGTTTGAACCTCATTCCGGAATGAGGTTTACCATGATGCATGGCAATCACCACTTTGTTTTCCGGAATATACCTTTTAATCAAAGAGAGCATCCAAGGAAAAGTAGATATATCGAAATAATAGATTGAATAATCCAATTTCGCCAGACCTTTTATAATTTCTTTCTGATCAAAGAAATTACCAGGATGAAATATAAATCTTCCTTTTTCAATAAAATTGAGAGGTATATTATTATCCTCCGCATATTTCAACGCTGTCTTCCCTGTGGAAGACTCCCTATTTCCCCAGAAATACCAATCTATATTAAAATCCTTTGTCAACGTTGCTAATAATGGTAAATCAACCTGCAACATATAGCTGGCAGTTATCCAACAAATCCGATTCTTATTTTTCATAATCAAATATTATCAAAGAAGATTACTTTTTAATCAGAATTCTTAAATAAATAAATAATACCATAATAGGATAACCAACATTTTTTATATATAATTTGCATAAATATAAAATATCTTCCTTTCTAAGAATATCCTTACTACGATAAATTTCACCTAATGGGAATCGTAACCAACGGAATGACTTTATCAATGGCTGAAACTTATGTGGTTTTGAAAGCATAAGATCCTTAATAAAGGCTGCATTTTTTATTAACGATTTTATCTTCCTTATAATGATAGGATAGGATTTATCCGGAGAAATATTCTCCGAACTTTTACGCCAATTGACACAACAATCTTTACTTCCAGTTATTGTCAATATACCTTTACAATTTACTGACATTTTAAGCCATGTCATAAAATCAGAACCCCATGCCAAATCAAAATTTTGGAAACCGTCTACTTTCTTATACAATACCCTTGAAAATATAAATTCCACAACGAAACTCAGAATCTTTCCACGTAGTTTCGACTCTAAATATTCTCCCGCAGTCATTCGTTCTGGGAAGAGAGGAAGTGTCTTTATCTTTCCACCATCCAAATCATCAATCATATTGATATTGAAATGGAATAACTCATCATCCCTATTTTCAGATAATACCTTATAAAATGAAGCTACACATTCTGGATCCATTGTATCATCATCACTAAAAAGCCAGATATACTCCTCATCCTTAGTCATCTCAATACAGCGTTCCCACTGAGCAACCAAATCCTTACCACCGAGATTTGTATCAAATCGCTTATATGTCAATGGGATTTTATTTTCATATTCCTTTACAACGGATTCAATATCATACGGACTACAATCATCTCCAATATAAAGATTAAATCGCTTATCTGTCTGTCTGCTGATTGACTCCAGTGTCTCTCTAAGATAAGTTATTTTATACGCCGGTATAACTATTGCCAAAATCTCTTCCATGTAACTAAAAATTTATCAAGCTATTTGCAACGAACCGTTTGATGACTGATGTTCTTCCAAATTTCTACATCTTTTTAAATATTCAATCCTACAAATATCCGATTTTTTTAAGAATATACCGGATAATATAAATGTTATTATCGAACTTGATAGTTCTCCTGTCATATTACCATACAATAAGTACGCTGTCAATATAATTGCTGCCATTGAGCCGTCCAATTTACTATATCTACATAGCTTCAGACTATATCTAATCATGATTATATAAAACAATAAATAGCAAATTACCCCAAAATATCCATTCTCTAAAATTAATTTCATAATGGCTCCCTCAAGACCTAAAAGAGGACGAGCTTCAGTTGGGAGATCAAACATACCATTACCATTCTTATCATACCCTAAATCTTTTTGAAAAAATCTATATCCCCTGCCAAATATCTTATGTTCTTGAATATAGTTAATAGCCGTATCATACTGAAGAATTCTTCCAACAAGACTACTTCCGGAATCTTCTTCTGTTTCTTCAAATGTAAATGCTGTCAATGTCGTGTCAACCTTATCTTTTACACTCGGTATCATAAAGTAGGCTCCAATACCCATTATTACACAAATTGAAATAGCCCTTAATGCCTTAAAAACTGAATAATTAATCATATAATACAATAATAGACATATTCCTGCAAGTACAAATATAGTTCTACATCCGCATATTACTATTCCAATTCCACTACAAATATAACTTATCAAGATTGCATTATTTGTCAACAATTTACGTTTCTGGTTATATATAGTAATCAGTAAAGACATAACACACATATAACCATAATCAAAAGGATAATTAAACAATGCAACAACACGCATCCGATCTAAACTTGCAATCTTCTCTCCAAATGTATTTCCCATCATTGTAAGGACAATACTATCCTTTGTTAAAAGATTAAGAATTCCAAAAAAAGTAAGCACCAATAAACATACATATAAAGTACGGCTCATTAATCTAAACCATGAATCCGTAAACATTAAGAATGCATACGCGATTACATAATATTTTGTCAATAAATCCCCAATTATCAGCCCAATAATTGTAACTATATTATGTGCATGCGGACTCATAATAATAGTAATTATTGTTGATAGAGTCACTATCAAAAGAGCTAAATATATAGGAGTTTTTTTCAATCTATGTAAAAATACTTTTAAATTTCTAATTTCAGATAAAAAAAAGAACAGACATAACATTTGATTTGCTGAACCAAATGATACAAATGGGAACGATGCAAAATTCAAACATACGCAACTGATTAAAATCAGTTGAAACTTACGTTTCCTATCAATAAAAAACATTGACAGGGATAAGATTAAGACTATAAATCCGACTATATACTTCATTAATAAAAAGGGATATAATTTCCTTTAAAATTATATAACAGATTATGAGACCGTTCTCCGATCTTCTTTGCTGGTATACCTCCCATTATCGCAAAAGGTTCTACATCTTTTGTAACTACTGAACCAGCAGCAATCACAGCACCTTCTCCAATTGTCACAGAATGTAGAACTGTCACATTCGGACCAAGCCAAGCTCGATTTCCAATTTTTATAGGTCCTCTTTTATTTGGCATACTACGAAAATATGGATCATCATGATCATGCGAACCTGTCCATAATTTGACAAAACTTCCCAACTGGACATTATCTCCAATTTCAATTCCTCCTCTTCGAGCATCAAGAACAGCTTTATCACCTACAATACATCCTTTTCCTAAAGATAAATTAAAACCACCTCTTATCTCTGCTCCAAAATAAATAATGGCATCTTTCTCCATTTCCACAAGATAAATTGTCTTGTATATGAAATTCCTTATATGGTGAGATGGAATATATGCAACCTGGAATTGCATATATCGCATATACCCTTCTAAATATCTTCTTATGTTTGATTTAATTATTCTAAAGATACTATTATTTTTAACCTTATCATCATTAATTTGACCACTAACATTTCTTTTATCACTATTTTCTATCTTACAAGCCTCCGCTCGATTCTTCTTATTAAACGCTATAATCAATGGACTCAATAACAATAATAATACCCATTTCCCAATTAACATTAATAAGAGAAATACTATTCCAATTAATATCAAATTATTTATTTCCATTTTTTTAATAGCGGATTTAGAATATTTATTAATAATGGATTCCTAAGAATAAATATTTGAGAAATCATCACATATATTCCCGAGAATAACCCTGCCGTTATAAGCAATATTAAATAAGATTCATAAAATAATATATCTTTATAGAAAAATAGGATAAGGAATAGTGGGATATAACACCCTATATTCCTAATGAAAGTTCTAATCGGAAATTTTACACCGATTATATGAGTGATTGCGATTTGTGAAAGAATCAATACCACTGTCTCAGTGCATATCCAGACAATTGAAGATCCTACACTTGCCATTTTTGAAACCAGCGATATATTCAGTATAAGACTTACCGTTGCTCCGATAACTGAATTTCTCATCACTATCTTATCTTCTCTTAATGGCATCAGTCCTTGAATTACTATAATCTGCTCATATCCAATAATAAGCATTAGTGGCATCACTATTCTCATAGGTGTTATAGCTCCCTCATAACCGGGACCGGAAATTAACAATATAACCTGAGGAGCCAATAATGTAGTAAATACTATTACCGGAATAGAGAATGAGAAAAGTAATTCACTGCTTTTTTTCAATAATTCTTTGAATTCCTCTATCTTTTTATCTGCAAGCAAAGAACTCATCCTCGGCATTATGACGCTTGTCACTCCCGTGAACAATGCCAATAAGATTGAATATAGCTTTGTTGCTGTGGTATAGTATCCGACTTGTGTTTCATCAGTAGCGAATCCCAAATATGCTACATTAAATGTGGTACACATTGATGTTATAAGCATATAGGATCCTAAAATGAAGAATGGTTTACATATTGAGCTGAATGATATCAATTTAATTTTAAACGAAACATATTCTCTGGCATGAATAAAATTAATGACTGCATTTCCCGTAACCATCAAACATGTAAGAAGATAATATATTGGATAGTCAGATTTTTCACGAACAAATATGAATACTGACGCAACAAACAAACACTTTACGCCAATGGTTCTCATCGTAATATAACGGAAATCTTCCATTCCCTTGTAGAACCACTCTATAAGGAGGAAATTACTTACCAATTTAACCCCTCCATATATCATCATCTCTTTATTTTCCCAAAGTTGAGGAACTATAAACGTAACTATAACTAAAACAACAACTGCTATCAGTGTCATGATTCCATTCAACGCCACAAGACTACTATATTTGGAATCAAGAGAAATACGATTTGTCTTTTCTGATGCAATCTCTCGCACTCCCATGATAGTAATGCCCATCATGGAGAATAAGATAAAATAATGTATTATACTATCTATAAAATTACATATCCCGATATTGGTGACACCTAATACTCGTGAGACGTAGGGATATACCAATAACGGGAATATATAATTTGCTGTAGTCAGTATGCTGCTATAAAGGATATTCTTTTTTAAACCCATAAATTCTTATTGGGATAGAATGAATCATTACTTTAATAATGATTATTATATTTCAAGAAAATTTATTCTGATTTTAGATTTACTATGCAACGTTTTAGAGAATCCGTCCAGTATGGGACGCGGAGGGAGAATATCTCCTTGACCTTGGTCTTGTCGAGGACAGAATAGGATGGACGGATTACCTTGGAGGGAAATTCATCGGAGTGGCATGGCTGGATGTTACATTCCGTGTTGCCGGAGTATTCTGCAATCATCTTGGTGAAATCATACCATGAGCATACACCTTCGTTGGAGTAATGGTAAGTCCCTTCGTTGCCCGACATCTTGCGCTTATTGATTATATGGAAGATTGCGTCTGCAAGATCCTGCGCATACGTCGGGGTACCGACCTGGTCAAACACCACCCTCAACTCCGGCTTCGTAGCCGTCAGGTTGAGCATCGTCTTCACAAAATTTCTTCCGTACTCTGAATAGAGCCACGCTGTGCGGAAAATCAGTGCACGGCAACCGCTCTCTGCGATCGCCTGTTCACCGTGGAGTTTTGTCATACCGTAGACACCAGTCGGGGTACCCTTCTGGTCCTCACGGCACGGCACATTATATGGCTCCTTTCCGAACACGTAATCGGTTGAGATATGTATTAGCGTGCCGTCGTTTGCCTTAATCGCCTCTGCCAAGTTCCTTACGGCGGTAGCGTTGAGCAACTCCGCGAGTTCCCCGTCATCCTCTGCCTTGTCAACGTTGGTGTACGCGGCACAATTGACGATGACCTTCACATCATTCTCCTTCACCATCCGGCTGACGGCATCTGCATCTGTGATGTCAAGACGCACCACGTTGTCACCCGCCACATCGGTGAAGATATAATTGTCTTCCGATCCCTTGGCGGCATTCCTCAGGCAGTTTCCGAGCTGTCCGTTTCCGCCAGTCACAAGTATATTCATTTCTCTTTAAGAATGAAGGGTGAATCAAAATCCTTCAGAAGCGGATGTTTCGTGTCTTTTTCAGACAGGAGGGCTTCCGTAGGGTCTATCTGCCAGTCGATGCCGAGGGTGTCGTCCTGAATGGAGATGCCGCCGTCGGCTTCGGGATGATAGTAATTGTCACATTTGTATTGGAACACCGCTGTATCGGAGAGTACGGCAAATCCGTGGGCGAAACCTCGCGGTATGAAGAACTGGCGGTGATTTTCTTCCGAAAGCTCCACTGCCACGTGCTGTCCGTATGTGGGTGAACCCTTGCGGATGTCTACTGCCACGTCAAGTACTTTCCCCTTCACGCAACGCACGAGTTTCGCCTGTGCGTATGGCGGTCGCTGGAAGTGGAGCCCGCGCATGACGCCTCGCGTGGAGCATGACTCATTATCCTGTACGAAATCTGCGGTTATACCCGCTTCCTCGTAGTTCTTTCTGTTGTAGCTCTCAAAGAAATAGCCACGGGCATCGTTGAAAAGGCGAGGCTCTATGATGAGGACGCCCTCTATGTCGGTCTTTGTTACTTTCATTCGGTTATTATTGAGATGGGACGGTTGGAATTTCGCGCTCCGCGCTCACACTTGAAACAAAACTGCTGCGCTAACTTTTGCTAACGCCTTAAATCTTTTGAATCATTTAAAGATTTTAATATGAGCGAAGAGCCAGATTAGCGATTGGAGTACATGTCGTCGTAGTAGCGGAGGTAGTCGCCGCTGGTGATGCGGTCCATCCAGTCCTGATGGTCGAGGTACCAGCGGACGGTCTTCTCAATCCCTTCCTCAAACTGGAGGCTCGGTTCCCAGCCTAACTCGCGCTGGAGCTTGCGGCTGTCGATGGCGTAGCGCATGTCGTGTCCGAGTCGGTCGGTGACGTAGGTGATCAAACGCTCGCTCTCACCTTCAGGGTTGCCGAGAAGACGGTCAACGGTCTTGATGATGACCTTGATGAGGTCGATGTTCTTCCATTCATTGAAGCCGCCGATGTTGTAGGTGTCGGCGGTCTTACCCTTGTGGAAGATGAGGTCGATGGCGCGGGCATGGTCCTCCACGTACAGCCAGTCGCGCACGTTCTCACCCTTGCCGTAGACGGGAAGTGGTTTGCCGTGGCGTATATTGTTGATGAAGAGGGGTATCAGTTTCTCCGGGAACTGGTACGGTCCGTAGTTGTTGGAGCAGTTGGTCACGATCGTCGGCATACCGTAGGTGTCGTGGTAGGCACGGACAAAGTGGTCGGAGGATGCCTTCGACGCGCTGTATGGCGAATGGGGATTGTATTTGGTCTCCTCGGTGAAGAAGAGGGAACCATACGCCTCATGTTTCTTTCCGCTTGATGCCTTGGTGGAGAAAGGTGCGTCAACACCCTCCGGATGGGTCAGCTCGAGTGCCCCGTACACCTCATCGGTGGAGATATGGTAGAATCGCTTGCTTTCATATTTTTCGGGCAACGATTCCCAGTATTCCCTGGCGGCCTGCAGCAGGGCGAGAGTGCCCATTACGTTGGTGCGTGCGAACGTGAACGGGTCCTTGATGGAGCGGTCAACGTGGCTCTCTGCCGCAAGGTGGATGATGCCGTCGATCTCATAGTCGCGGATGATGCGGCGCATCTCATCGAGGTCGGCGATGTCAGCCTTCACGAACGTGTAGTTCGGTCTGCCCTCTATATCCTCAAGATTGGCAAGATTGCCGGCGTATGTAAGCTTGTCAAGATTTACGATATGATAGTCAGGGTATTTGTTGACAAACAGCCTGACAACGTGCGATCCGATGAATCCGGCACCACCGGTGATCAATATATTCCTCATAGATTGTGTTACTAATGACCTATTACATATAACCTGTTACCTATCACCTGTCATATCCCTGTGCCTCAGTTCCTCTATCACCTGAAGGAGATACTGCCCGTACTGGTTCTTGAGCATCGGGGCGGCATTCCGGCGCATCCTCTCCTCCGTGATCCATCCCTTGCGGTAGGCGATCCCCTCAAGACACGCAACCTTCAGTCCCTGACGCTTCTCTATCACCTCTATGAAGGTGGATGCCTCGGCAAGCGAGTCGTGCGTGCCGGTGTCGAGCCACGCGAAGCCACGACCGAGTGTCTGCACCTTCAACTCTCGATCCTGGAGGAACCATTGGTTGACGGTCGTGATCTCCAGCTCACCGCGTGCCGACGGCCTGATGTTCTCCGCCACATGCACCACCTTGTTGGGATAGAAGTAGAGACCAACTACGGCATAGTTGGATTTCGGATGCTCCGGTTTCTCCTCTATGGAGAGACAGTTACCCTCGCTGTCGAACTCCGCCACGCCGTAACGCTCCGGGTCGCTGACCCAATAGCCGAAGACGGTTGCCTTCCCGTCCTCCTCGGCTGAACGCACAGCCTCCTTCAGCATACCCGTGAAGTATGAGCCGTAGAAGATGTTGTCACCGAGCACAAGGCACACCGAGTCATCACCGATGAATTCCTTCCCGATGATGAAAGCCTGTGCAAGACCGGCGGGGGATGGCTGCTCGGCATATTCGAAACGCACTCCGAAATCGGAGCCGTCACCGAGAAGACGCCTGAAACCGGGGAGGTCATGTGGGGTGGAGATGATGAGGATGTCACGGATTCCGGCAAGCATGAGCACCGAAATCGGATAGTAGATCATCGGTTTGTCATAGATCGGAAGCATCTGCTTCGATACGCCTTTCGTGATGGGATACAGGCGCGTGCCGGAACCGCCGGCGAGTACTATGCCTTTCATAATGGTATGAGGTTATCCCCCGACCATCCTTCAGGGGAAGGTGAGATGATTGGGGAATTTGAGGGTGATTGTATCTGGTTGTAGATTAATTTCTTTTTATTCTTTTGTTTCTTCGTGTGAAGATTATTCTCTGTGGGCTTGGCGGGGTTGGGGCGGCATCGAGGGCGAGGGCGGTTGCTGTCGCTACGATGGTGAAGGTGGTGTGGGCGAAGCTGAGGAGGTAGACGGGCTCGGTGGTAGCGGTGCTGCCGGAGGCTTTGCCCGGTTTTGTCTTGATGTCGACGATGGTGGCTTCGCGGCCTTTGAAGGGTCCGGTGTGGATGATCACTTTCTGGGATTTGGCGAACTCTTTACGGTGGGCGAGGATCCATTCCTCGCGGTCGACGAGGTCCACGTCGTCGCGGAAGTCGCGGAGGGCGACCTGGAAGAGTTCGAGTTCGTGCTGGGGCACGATGGCGAAGCGACGGGTACGGCTGACGCGGAGTACGGAGGCGTCGCGGCGCAGGCTGTCGACAAGCATCGCCTCCATGGGGTTGCCACGGAAGAAGATGAAGCGGCTCACAGCGGAGGATTCGTGACGGCGGTCGTCGTCAAGGTCGGTCGGGTCGTAGAGTCGGCGCATGGCGTCGGTCTCGGTGCCGAAGATGCCGGAGGCGGCTATATGACGGCGAAGTCGGTCACCACGGAAGGTGGTGGAGTAGCTGCACAGCACGTACCAGTTCTGTTCGAGGAATCCGGAGATGCTTTTGTCGGGGTTGTTGAGCCGGAGAAGGGTCTCGGTGGGTAGCTGGGTGAGACGGTCCTCGGCGGCGTGCGTGAGTGCCGACTCCATGTCGTCGGTGGGTGCTCCGGTGGCGGCTGCCACGGTGAGCCATTCTCCGAGGAGGGTCGAGTGGTTGCCGAGTCCGAAGCCTTCACGGAGGAGCCATTTGCGGGCACGTGCGGTGATGCGCTGTGCCTTGGCTGCGATCTGCTCGTCGGTGTCGGTGTCGCTGACCACGCTGAAGAGGTAGTTGCCGACGGTGCAGATCTTGCCTTCGTTGTGCATTCGGGCGAGGGAGAGGGCGACTGCCGGGACCGGGAGGCTTCTGCCGTACTTCGGCACGAAAATTTCTGAGGGCTCTGATGTTTTGAGGCGGATGATGGACTCGACGTCGAGTCCGTAGAAGAAGAGTCCGAAGAGGACGATGAGGGCGGCGCGTGCCTCGGTGATGCTTTCGCGAAGACGGCGTTGTGCGGCGGGATCGTCGGGCTGACGGGTGATGCCTCGGTTGGCGAAGAGCCATGTCAGGCGACGTGCCAGTTCGCAGGTCTCCTCCTGTGTGTTCAGTTCGATGGGTATCGGTGTTTCCGCCTTCATGTCGAGGTGCCAAACCTCTTCGCGGAGCCGGATGAGTGCTTCGGGTATGGGGTCGTAGTTGGGTATGAGCCTCATTCGCATTGCGCGGCGGAGGGTGCTCCGCAGGCGTTCGACGCACTCGTTGGCGACGGTCGGGCTGTAGTTGCGGACGGTGCCGTCGGTGAGTGCGGTGCCGTAGCCGATGACGAAGGGGGTGGTCTGTGCGAGCCTCATGTCGACGTCCTCACCCTGGCAGTAGTCACGCAGTGAGTTGGTGAACTGACTGATCTTGTCGAGGGTGGCACGTGACGTATTTTTCGGGAGCGCGGAATTTTGTAAATCTATGTATGATAGAAGTTTCGGCATCGAAAAGCACTATAACCCACTTCGGGTTTTGAGGGTACACTTATTTTCCCCCTGACAACCTGTGGGTGTCGGGAGGAAAAATCGGGGGTTATGTCGCGGGGATTTTGGCAAGAGCTTGATTCTTAGGTAATCCCGTAGTGTAAAGAGTCCTTCTCTAATTTAGAGTGGGGCAACGTGGATTACATTGTTGATATTTAGATAAATATATTTTCGGGAATCTAAAAATGGCAAACAAATGGGGCAAAATGGTCAACAAAATACACCATGTTGGTCAACACAATCAATACGACAACGTTATTCTGATATTTAATTGAGATTACCGTTAAAAAATCAATGAAGTAATAATGACACAAAAATAGAAATATTATACAAATAGCTAATTAATAATACATTATAACTCTATTACATTATTGTAGCCATATCATAAATTTATAAAAAAAAGGAAATTTTAATCGTTCTGAATTTGTATAATTCATGCTTGTTTATTAATTTTGCAAGCAGAAGTCCCACTCTAAATTAGAGACGGGCAAAAATGGCAAACATTTTTCAGTTCCTATTTATAAAAAATATTCCCCAATATCTTGCGAAAAGATACCGGGGAATATGGTTATTTTTCAGTTGTCTCTATTTCAACCTCATCAGATCCTGAATAGAGAAAATTCTACTCAGATTCTTAAAAGTGAAAAATTGGTCATCAAGCACCATCCACTCTCCTCTCTGCTTAATTGAAAGTTTCTTTATATCAGGGAACATAGAAATCGGCACACTTATTTCTCTACCGTCACTAAGAAGAGCCGACATTCTACCTTTCGCACTAAAATCAAGTTTCTTTATCCCAATATTTATATTTGCTAATCTACACATCTTCAAAATTGGGAGTTATTCAATTAAGCAAATCTTGAATTTCTTTCTTTAGAATTGGCAAATGATTTATGACAATACTCCAAATAATATCCGGTCGTAAACTATCATAACCATGTATCAAATAATTACGTGTAGCTACAATCCGTTTTTTATCCGTAATTTCCACATCAGGATTTAATTTAAGCAACTTATTCATTGCTTCACCAATAATGGCAATTTCCCACTGCACGGCACTCCGGAAACATCTATCTTCAAGAAATTTTTCATATTCTCGAGGACGTGTAGAAAGAAATAGCTCAATATTGGTAATTGAACTGAGCATATCTTCCAAGTATTTTTGAGTTCTATCCATAAATCAATTGGCGAGTTCGATTAACTTCACTTAGGAAAATATTGCTGTTTATGGCGGAATAATCTACCAAATCTACTTTACGGGCAAAGAGGGTTTCAAGTGCATCTTGAAAGTCAAAGAAATTTACAAACGAATCCTCTACCTCTGAATCGTTGAAATTTACAACCAAATCTATATCACTATCATCACGAAAACGAGATGTCAATACAGATCCTATGGCATATAATGACTTTACCTTATGTTTTTTACACAGGTTATTCAGTTTGTGGATATTCTCTGATATGATATTCATCTTATTCCCTTCTCTGCTTAAAATGTAAGTTTTCAGCAGTTTTTATTTAGTTAACGTTGACTGTAATAATAATGTTGTATGATTCTCTCTCAATAAAAAGAGATTCCCCGGTATCTTATGAAAAGATACCGGGGAATTTGGCTTATACGGCACGCCGAACCCATGGGTTCGGGCACCCAACTCCAGCCAACACATATATGTCGACTCTTCAACTCCCCCTTTAGGGGACCGGGGGGCAGGGACCGGATGGGCTATCCCAAAGCCGGAATGACCACTGTCAGTAGGGAGAGCACCCCTTCCACGTCAAACTCGTCGACGTGAGCCGGAAGCAGGAGTGTCTCCCCCTGTCTGACAGATGTAGATACGCCGTCTACCTTCAATTTGCCGTCGCCGTCTATGCAGACTATACCCATAAACGAATCTTCAGCATTACTTAAGGTGCGGCTCCCCTCTATATCCTCTTTGTTCACTTTGAAATACTCACATTGCGCCAATGCCGTGGTTCCGCTCTCTTCTCCTTCATGAGCGGCAGCATCCCCTTCGGGATAATAAGCATAGCCTATCGTCTCCTTATCCCGATCGCCTTGCATGGAGATATTCACCTGCATCGACGTATCTGTCTTAGCGTCGATAAACTTCACGAGCAGCGGGAACTCGGTGCCGAAACGCTGATAGACGTTCTCACCGAGAAGTCTCTCCCTATATTTTATGCATAGGTCGGGCAACGTCATACCCGAATCGTCGCCATTCGCCACGATGCTTTCGCATCCCGATATTGCGGAAAGCTCCCAGCTCTCCCCTATGTCGGAGCAATTGACCGACAGATTCTTAAAAACAGATATTCGACGTCCGCCCCATGCGGTACTCTTGAAGTACGGAAGGAACTTAATCGGCTGTCTCATTTTTTCTCCTCTTTATTATATTCCGGAAACAATAGCATCAACGACGGCAGTGAGGAGGCGGCATAGCTACCCACGAGCACATCATCGGGAGTCTTCTTATCCATCTCGCCGTCGCATATACCCGCACCATTACGGTTTGACACGCCCTGACGCACGTTGTCGGCAATAAACTCACGATACTGATCCTGACCGCAATCATTGATAAGGATATCCATATACTGCGCCCAGATTGCAGGATACACACCCTGTTCAAGGCTACCCTGATCGTAGGGGTTCTTATGGTTGCGTGCCCACGGAAGCACACCATTCTCCGCCGACATCACGTTGATGGAATAGTCTGCACCCGCCTTAGCATTATCAAGATAGCGTTTGTCGCCGGTGGCGAGATAGAGAAGCGCACCCGCACCGATGAATGTGCCCTGATTATATATAAGCGGATGACCACCACGGTGCCCGCCATGGCTGCTATCGGAAATCATACCGGTCTGCATATCGCCGAGATTTTCGGAAGCCCAGTCGTAGATCTCCTTCGCCATCTCGAGATAACGCCCCTTCGTCTCATAATGTGGGCGCACGAAATCGCCATAGTTGTTGGTCCATTTCTCCGGATTCGGGTCAGCCGCACGATTCTCGGGAGCCACGTCATAAAGGAGCATGGCAGCCACTACCGTCGGGAAGTTGATGCACGACATCTTGCCATGGTCGGCAGCATTGGCATTCGGCTTCTCCAGCGGTTGCCACTGCCAGAACATGCCTCCGCCGAGCCCCTTAGCCGGATCGGCATACGAACCGGTGTCGCCCACACGTGGCGAGCCATACCATACGCGCGCGAAGCTCTTCTCCGCCAACTCTCGGCAATCCTCTCTTCCGAGCACCTGCGCCGCACGAGCCATTGTGATGGTCCACCACTGTATATCGTCATATATGAACCAACCCTTGTTGGTGTCGTTATTATCGAAATCAAAATTCAGATAATGCGCGATATTACCGTCGATTATCTTATTACTCAGGTCGCGATACTTCGCCTCATTCTCCTTGTCGCCATTCTTGCGGGCGAGAAGCATGGCATTCATAGCCATATCGGCATACATTGGCTGGCACCATATTGCAGCCGCGCCGTTCCAACGGTCGACAGCAGCCTCATCCTTGGTGGTATTCTTATAGATATACTTCGCGGAATCCAGAAATACCGTATTAAAAGAATCATATACCGCAAACGCATCATTTGCCACAGTAGCCTTATGCGATGCGCCGCAAGACGCCATCATCAGGAGAGACGCCGAAAATGCTGTTATTGTCTTAAATCTCATAAGCTAAACGCGCGAAGCGCGTATGTTACATATTACTTGTTACCTGTCACATCGTATTTTGAGCGACACTCAAAATTCAAACACTATCTCGCCACCCTTCATTATATCGGAATAGTTGATATACGGGAGCTTATATTCCTCGCCGTTGAGACGGATGCCCTTCACGTACTTCCTGTCGGCAGACATTCCGTCAGCCTTCACACGGAACACACCACCCGGCACGTCGATCTCCACTTCCTCAAACAGAGGAGTGCCAAACCAGTAGCGTCCGCTACCCGGCTCCACCTCATACATGCCGATTGCAGAGAGTATGTACCATGCCGACATCTGACCCACGTCCTCATTTCCTGACAACCCGTCTACTTCCGTGGTGTACATGGTGGAACAGATCTCCCTCACGAGGTCGGCAGTCTTCTCCGGATACCCGAGCATCGTGTAGAGATAAGCAGTGTGGTGTCCCGGCTCATTGCCGTGAGCATACTGACCGATGAAACCCGACACGTCGGGAGATATGTCGGTGCCCTGAAGCTCCGACGATACGGTAAACAGCGAGTCAAGACGCGAAATCATCCTCTCCTTTGAGCCGAAGCAGTCGCGCAGACCCTCCACGTCATGAGGCACGAGCCAAGTGTATTGCCAGGCGTTACCCTCGCAATAGTCATTTACACGATGCGACGTGTTGAACTCATTGAACGGATCGCGCCAATTCCCCTTGCTGTCCTTGCCTCTCATGAAGCCGGTGGACGCGTCGAAATAATTGCGGTAGGAATGACTGCGGTTTTCAAAATACTCCTTATTAATAGAGTCGCCCATAGCCTCCGCAGCCTGTGCGATTGCCCAATCGGCAAGCGCATACTCCATATCGTAAGCCACAGACTCATTCCCGAACAGATCAAACGGGATATAGCCATACTTCTGACGAAGCCCGTTTCCACGGATTGTATCCATGCCGGTCTTCAGCAATGCCTTATACGCACGCTCCTTATCCACCCCGGGGATATCCTTCACGATAGCGTCAGCCACCACCGGTATGCCGGGATTGCCCACCATGCAGTCGGTCTCACATCCCCACAGATGCCACACCGGCAGACGACCCTGCTCATCGCAGATAGCGGTCATCGTGTTAATCATGTCGGCATAACGCTGCGGCTGGATTATGCTAAGGAGCGGCATCGCGGCGCGATAGGTATCCCAGAGTGAGTAAGTGGTGTAGCAATTGAAACCGGGATTATGTTTCACCTCCCCGTCAGCACCACGATAATCACCGTTGACATCGGAAAATTCCGATGGTGCAATCATCGTGTGATATAAGGATGTGTAGAATATCTTCCTCTCATCAGGAGTGCCACCCTTGATTCTCACCTTGCCGAGTTCATCATCCCAAAGACGGTCGGCATCCGCCACGGTCTTATCGAAATCCCATCCCGGAAGTTCTTTCTCCATGTTGGCTACGGCTCCCTCTACCGACACCGGCGAGATTGCCACCTTCATCATCAAAGGCTCATCACCCTTCTCCTCAAAATCCACGCGTGCAAACAGACCATCCTCACCCTTCTTCTCAAGGGATGCAAACGGGCGGGAGAAATCAATGACAAAGAAAAGTTTCTGATTATTTGCCCATCCTTTGGAATGACGCCAGCCGGTAAGACGCGAATCTCCCTGTTTCTCTATATGAATATCTTCGGCGGAATCCCAGTTGCCGCCATCGCGCAAGTCAACCACCACTGCCGGAGCCTTCCCTTCCGGGAATCTGTATCTATGAAAACCTACTCTCGGCGTTGCGGTCATCTCTGTCTCGATTCCATAGCGGGTCAGCGGCACGGCATAGTAGCCGGGACGCACCACCTCACGCGAACGGTCGGCATACGACCACAGACCGGAACCGATAGAATCTGTATTTCCACGCGCATATATAAGATCATCCCCTACCACCGGCATCACTGTGACGTCAAGCAAATCTCCGCAACCTGTGCCTGAGAGATGAGTATGTGAAAAACCTATTACGGTAGAGTCGCTGTCATGGTAGCCGGAACACCAGTCCCAGCCCTCTGTCACACTTGTCGGACCCACCTGTACAAGACCGAACGGGACATTCGCACCGACAAACACGTGACCATGACCACCACTGCCGATTTTTGGATCAACCTCCCTTGTCAGGGAAGTTTTATCTGTTGCCGTACATCCTACCGCTCTGAGAGCCAGAAGGGATCCACAAGCCAATAAGCTGCTAATCTTTTTCATAGGGTTGAGATTTTTATGGGTGAGGGGGTATGGGGTATAGTTTATAGTTTATAGTTTATAGTTTATGGTTGATAGTTTATGGGTTATAGTTGATAGTGATTAAGACTTCCCCTTTAGGGAGCCGGGGAGCCAAGCCGGACAATGCCGGACGGCTCCCCTGCATGGGGTTAGGGGATTATGGAATCATCACTTCGATAGGCTCGCTGTAGTTCCAGCGACGTGTGCCGCTACCTACAGGAGTATCAAAGTTTATACGGGCAGCAGCACGCACCCACACCTTACGACCTGATGGTATCTGACCATTGGAAGTGATGGTGATCGGAGTGCCGAACTTGTCGTTAAATTCAGAACCGGTATAGTTGATTGCGCTTGACCAGCGGTCGTCGCGCGCACGATAACCGACCGAATTAGAGTAGCTCACGAAGAACTGAATGTCGGTCATATTCAGGAATGAATCATTCCAGTTGCCCATCGGCTGAATCTTGTCGCGGAAATCCTGCTCACTCACGCCTCTCTCCACTACTACCTTAGCCTTGATAACGCCATTGCTGACGGTGGGATCACCCACGATGCGCACATTAAGGAACGGCTCAACCTCAAACTTGACGTTTGTCACTCCCTTTATGTCTGTAGTGATGGTCTCGTCAGCGAGAGGCACTCCGTCAGCAGTCTCTCTTACAAGAGGGATAAACGGACCGTCGATGCGTATGTTGTAGTTACCCTTGAATATCTTGGTATTCTGGAAAGTGCCATCCGGACGGCAATAGAAATCGGGGTTATGCTCCACGTTCGGTCCCCAGCTCAACTCTGTCAGGCGCACACGGATACCCTCGCTGCCCTGGTCGGTCAGCACCGGATTACCGGTCTTCACATCCACGACTTCGCCACGGATAGTCTCTTCCGGTGCGTCGTAGTTATCAATCTCAAACATGCTGCAAGAGGAGAGCATAAGGAGGGCGGCAAACATGCCGGATATCTTAAATAATTTCATGATATGTCTTTATTAGTATTGTTAGTATGTATGGCTCCAGTGGCTTCCGGCTCACCGGAGCCTCATGCTTTGTTTTATTAACGGTTTGGCTGCTGGTCTATTACAGGACTCTTGACAACTTCCCCACCGGGTATGCTGAAATAGTAGTCGATCGTGTTGTAATCAAACTCCTTATGGGAGATGCATTCGAAACGCACGTCGTAGAACCATTTCTTATCCTGTGCGGAGTAGAAAGGATAGATGCCACGGAAACGATAGTGAGAGTTGGAGCTGAACTTATCCTTGTCGCGTGTCTCACCCCAGAAACCGTCGCGGTTGTCATAATCCTGCACACGCCAGCGACGGAGGTCCCACTTGATATTTGTCTCCATTGCGATCTCCTTACGACGCTCTTTTCTGACCTCATTGCGGCTCTCGATGCTGCCGGTGAGTTTGCCGGAGAGCAGAGTTGCTCCCGCACGGCTACGTATGTCGTTGATCACGTCGGTAGCCACGCCAAGCATGTCGGATCCATCGGGAGATGCCACTCCGGCGAGCGAAAGCTCCACGGCAGCCTCAGCAGCGTTGAGAAGCACCTCTGCATAGCGCACGAGGATATAGTGCTGGTCGCTGTTGCCCTCACGAGCGGTGAACGAAGGATCATCCTTCAGCCATTTTCTTGCAAGAAGACCCGTCATTGCTGACTCGGCGAAGTTGTAGAACGGACCGTTCGCGCCTGATGCCTTCATCTCGCTTCCGTCGGGAAGTTTCACAATCTTATGATTGTTGGGGTCAGGAGTCATATAGAGAGTCGGATTGTCGCCCTTGGCGATATCGAGATTCTGGTAGTTCTGAGCCTGACCCTGATAAGAATAATCATTCAGGAGAGGTCTTACAGGAGTTGTGCCGGTGTAGACACCTGCATAGATCTCCATCTTCTGACCCTTGAACTGGTCGCCGGGGATAATCAGATAAGAGAGCAGACGCGGCTCGGCATTCTTATAGAAATCGCCGATGTTGTCATACATTATATATGTACCCTCACTGTTGGAATTGCCGGTAGTCACCTTGAGCGAACCGTCGGGATAACGGTCGAAGCCTTCGAAAAGCTCAACGAAGTCGGCAGTCGGACACATTGCGGAGCTCAACGGCGAACGGAACACGTAAGGCGCGTTGTAGGCATCGAATGAGTGGGTAGTGGTCGGATAGAGATATTCGCGGATCCAAATATTCTCCGGACTATCTGTGTCAGAAATCATATCGATCATGTTCTGACGGATAGCCTCGCGGTCTCCCTCAGCCCATTTCTTCTTATAAAGGCTGTAGCCGCCATTCTGTATCACCTCGTTGGCAGCCTTATAAGCCTCCGTGAAATAACGTTTGGAAGCCTCGGCAGCTGTAGCGGCGTCGAAACCGATCACGCGTACACCGGTCTTCTGACCGAGACCTGTCAGACGTCCGGGCACTGTCTCATTATACTTAGCCACAGAACCGGCATAGAGCATTGCCTGAGATTTCACTGCGAGAGCCACATACTTGTTGGCATAACCTCTCTTCGGACTCTTGGGCATCATCAGCTCGATAGCCTTGTCAAAGTCGGCACATATCTGGTCCCAGGTCTCCTCCTCGCTTGCACGGGGCACCTCAAGCAGATCCGTCTCGGCAGGATAGTTGATCACTCTTGTCACCAAAGGGATACCACCGAAACGCTTTGCAAGAGCATAGAATACGTAAGCTCTCACGAAGTATGCCTCACCGAGATAGTCATTATAAGTGATCTCCGGGTAAGTGCCGCGATAGTTGGGAAGATTCTCGATAAGGAAGTTGGCGTCGCGGAGAAGCTCGAAAGCCTTGCCCCAATATACGTCGCCCTCTCCCGTGAACGAACGGCAATAACCGTCGCGGTTCACATTCTCGCCGATACCCTCGAAACCGAAACCGGCAAGCCAGCCGTTGAAGTTACTGATACCTCTCTCAGGGAGATATTTGAAATCCTCAAACGGCATGATGGAATACATGCGCGCCATGTATATGTCCATACCCGACTCACTGGAAAGAAGGTCGTCGGAGGTGACTATATTTTTGGGAGGGATGTCCATATTCTGACAGGATGTCAGAAGGGTCGCACCCAAAATAGCTGATAGAATTATCTTTTTCATTTCTGATGTTTCTTTTTTGGTTAGTAAGAGAAAGTAAGACCGAATGTGAAGGTCTTGTTAAGCGGGTACATACGTCCGAGATCATCATCGGGATGCTCCGGGTCAACGAATTTCACCTTTGTAAACGTAAGCAGGTTGTAGGCGTTGAAATAGAGACGGAGACTTGTCTGGCGAGTGATTTTCTTCGGCAGAGTGTAGCCAAGCTCGATGCTCTTCAGACGCAGATAGTCAGTGCTTACGCGGTTGAATGAAGAGTTGCCGCGAGGATAGCGACCTGTGTAGGCATAGTAGCCGGATACCCATTCAGTTGCGGGATCGTATGGATCTGCAGTCGGGTTCACCGGATGCCAGCGGTCGGTGTACTGCTCGAGGATACCGCCGCCCATGTCGCCCCAGATTGAATAAAGAGGTTCCTTATATTCCATTGAGCCGAGAGCAGAACCCTGCCAGAGCATTGAGAAATCGAAGTCGCGCCAGTTGACGCCTACGTTAAGTGAGTAGTTCATCCAGGGAGTCTGGTCGAATGCGAAAGGATGCGAGTCAAGATCGCTGATCTCACCGTCGCCGTTCCAGTCCTCATATTTATAGTCGCCGGGGAGGATATCCTTCTCCTGATATCCGGCATAGTTCCAGATATCATACCAGTTCTGGTAACGTCCTGCGCCTGTGTAGCCGAACTGCACACCCTGATAACGGTTGTTGAGGTTATCGTTCTTCCAACGGTCGTAGGAGTTAGCCCACGGTCCCTTGTTGGCTGCATAGAGATACTTGTTACGGGTGATGGTAACCATACCGCGAAGATTGTAGGTGACTTCCCCTACCTTGTTGGAATGGCGGAGTTCAAGCTCCATACCCTGATGGGAGTCGCTGTTGATGTTTTCGCGTGGAGCTGTCGCACCTACCACTGTCGGCAACGCGCCATTGTTGCGCTCGTAGAGACCTGTACGCTTGCGGTGGAAATAGTCGAATGAGAATCCGAAGAGACCGTTACGCATATCGAAATCCACACCTACGTCGAATGTCTTTGATTTATACCATGAGATTGCCACGTTGGGGAGTGCCATGGGAGACGCTGCGGAGATATATTGTCCGTTGAATACGTAACCCGGAGAATAACCGTTGTAGTTACCGTTGTCAGCAGGGTTGCCTGCGGGATAGTTGTAACCCATCGTCCAGTCATAGTTCACGCCGCTGTCGTCACCAAGCACACCGTAGCTTGCACGCACCTTGAGGTTGTTGATGAAATCAAGGGCTTCCGTGTCGCGCACGAATGATTCCTCAGAGATTCTCCAGCCGGCAGACACAGAGGGGAAGAAGCCCCACTGATGACCCTTGGCAAATTTTGAAGAACCGTCATAACGGAACTGACCCTCGATAAGGTAGCGGTCGGCAAATGAATAGTTAACTCGTCCGATAAGAGCGTTGTTGGTATACTCATAGAGGTCGCCGCCGTTCATCGCACCGATCTGACCCTCAGTAACACCCACGAGAAGGTAAGGATTGGAGAATGCAAGGTCACGCACTGCATAGAAGTTGTCGCCGTTGCGACGCTGACCCTCCCAACCTACAGTCGCGCTGACGTTGTGAAGCTCGTTAAACTCACGGTTGTAGTTGAGGAGGAACTGGTAGAGCACCTGCTGCTTGTTGTAGTATTCACGACGGAGGTTGCTCGGAGAGCTGCTGTTGTAGATCTTCTTATTGTAGGAGTCAGTCATCGGATCGTAGGCATACTGATAGTATTCCTTACGGTAGATCTCATTGTCGTCCGCACGATAGTCGTAGCTGATGAGAGCCTTTGCCTCAAGACCTTTGAGCGGAGCGATATATGCGCCGAAGTCAAAGTTAAGATAAGCTGACGACTCGAAAGTCTTCTGACGATACTTGCGATGACCGCTTACGTCGGCTGTCATCATAGCCACAGTATTCTGTTCGAGGTCAAGACCCTCATAGTTGAGCATAGTCTGCTCCGGATCGGCGTAAGCCGGGAAGAGTACACCCTGCTTCCAGTAGTTACGGATAATGTCTACTGAAGAGTTGTAGGGAGTGTTGCGGGAGTCTGCCATACCTGCAAGGTTGGCATAGAACTTAAGACCCTTAACGATCTCCGACGTGATGTTGGCACGCACGTTGTATTTGTCATAGTTAAGGTCGCCGCTCTTGAAGAGACCCTCCTGATAGAAATAGCCGAAGCTCACGTAATACTGGTTACGCTCGTTGCCACCGGAGATGCTGACGTCATGCTGAGTCTGGGGAGAAGTGTTGGAGAACACGAGGTCGTTCCAGTCAGAAGTGCGACGAGTGCCGTTGGCGAGAGCCTCGAAATCCTCAGCGGAGAAACCGATTGAACCACCGTTGATGTTGTTCCATTTCTGCTCATTGTAGATAGTCATCGCGTCATACGCGCTTGCCAGCTTCGGCATCTTGTTAGGCTTCTGGATAGTATAGGAGCCGCTGTAGGTGACGTTGACCTTACCTGCGTTGCCACCCTTCGTAGTCACGAGAAGCACACCGTTTGCCGCACGCACACCGTAGATGGCAGCCGATGCATCCTTCAATACTGAGATATCCTGGATGTCGGTGGCATTAAGACGCTGGAAATCCTCAACTGTGCGGGGCACACCGTCAATCACCACGAGCGGCGCACCAAGACCACGCACGTCCATGTTGTTGCTGTACGTACCGGGTTCGGAGCTCTTCTGCCATACGCGGAGACCGGGGACACGACCTGTGAGCATGTTCTGAGGGTTCTCGCTCTTGGTCTGGAGCATCTCATCACCCTTCACGCTTGCCACGGCACCCGTCACTGAGCCTCGGCGCTGTGTGCCGTAACCCACGACAACCACCTCATCCATAAGCTGGGCATCTGCACTCATGGATACGTTGATCACTTTTCTTCCATTCAGTTTCTCCTCAATGGAATTGTAGCCCACGTATGAGAATACCAGGACTGCATTTGATGGAACCTGAAGAGAATACGCACCATCTATATCCGTTGACGTACCGACTGATGATCCCTTCATCATTACGGTAGCACCGATAAGCGGTTCGTTCTGTTCATCTGTCACTGTACCGGTGACGGTCACCGTGCTTTGAGCCAGTGAGCCTGCCGGATAGAGGGCCGCCATAAACGCTATCGCCATACAGACGAAAAAACGCGCCAGACTGCCGGGAGTCTTCATAGATGTCATGTTTGTTGTTAGTTAGTTATTTTGTTAATTGATATTCTGCAAGAGAGGCATATTCTGCCGCGAATGAGAACGTGAACATCCCCTCCACGTTATTCTTGCTCCTTTCCATATTCCATCCCACCAGAAGATTGGTAGGAAGCATGTGGTTGTAGAGATAGTTTGAATATGCATAGTCAAGATTTGCCTGGAAAGCCTCCGCATATACGCCCGCTTCCGGATAAGCCGCAGCAGCATCGACATAGCTTCTTTCAAGCACGTTGTTAAACCAGTTGTTGAATCCGGTTATGTCAAACGTATAGCAGCCGTCCTTCCCTGTAGCTGGCTTTGCGAAATAAGGGAAACTCTTGTCGCAAAGAGACTTCATCTCAGTCAGATATTTTGCATCGGAGGTAGCCTTATAGAGAGCCGCCGCGCCGGAGATCATAGTGCCGGTGTTGTAGGAGAAGATTGTGCCCACACGGTCGCGCAGATGCACGTAGGCACGATATTCCACGCCACGCACTGTCTCATATCTGACCTTTCCGCCATTGTCGTCGCCACCCATCATGTCGCTGAAAAGCCCCGTCTTCGGATCATAGAGATGCGTCATCTGGTAATCATATACTGCGGCAGCCATCTCAAGATAGTAGTCAGCCTTAGCCTTTGTCTCCTTACCACGTTTCTTCCCTTCAAGGATCACGCCGTAAGTGATATCGTCGCTCTTACCTTTATATATGTCGGCGAGTTTCACAAGGGGAGCCACGATTGGACCATTGGAGCAGGAATGCTTCGTGACGTAGCCCGGACCCCAAGTGATGCCGCCATGCTGACGACCATTCTCATCAAGAGTGCAGTCCCAACCGTCGAGCACGTATGCCGTCAGGTATTCAGCCTTATCAAGATACCTCTTCTCCCCTGTCACCTCGTAAGCCTCAAGCAACTCACGCACGATCCACATCTGATCATCATACACGTTCAGCACGCCTGTCACATCAGCCGCACCCTTTCCGCTTCCACGGTTCACTCCGTAGACTGTCCAGGTGGTGGTGCCGGTGTAAGATGTCAGGGTGTAAGTGCCGGCATAAAACTCCAGATTATCCACGAGATCGGAGAGAAGCTGAGTGTAGCGTGTGAAATGAGCATCATAGAGAGCCGATTTCCCGGCAGCCTTCTGCTCCTTCATAGCCTTCAACACTGAATTAACAGCCTCTATTGAGGAGGTATACATCCATACACTTCCGAGTTCGTCCGACCTCTTATTGTTGTAAGGATTATATAGACGTGCCATTGACATGCCTGCGCCCTCGAAATAATTCTCAACGGCGGCATCGATAATCTCGATTGCGCGTTCAGCATTGACAAGAGACTTATCGGTTGTCTCTACCGGATCCTTCCCATTGTCTCCACCCGACGGCTCATTCTTGTCGTCGCTGCCACAGGATGTGGCTCCCATGGCGGCAACAGCCGCCATGGTGCCATATAGAGCATTGATGAATATTCTTTTCTTCATCATTCCTGACTTTATTATTAGTCTATCTTGACTGAGTAGAAGAGAAGCTTGTTCTCATCGCCGTTAGCCTCACCCTTGAAGATTGCGATTGCGATTGTCACGTCCTGACCGTCGAACTGGGAAAGATCGTAGACAAACTTGCAATATCCGGCAGGATTACCGGCATCGCCAGATTCATGAGTAAACTTCCAGCAACCGTCGGCAGCAGCCTCAGCAAACTGGGCGGTGTTCTCCACCGGATCAAGATGAGTCACTGTGCCGTCGTTGGTGATAGCCGTGATCTTGAAGAAGGTTGCGTTTGTTGAGCTGAATGTGCGTGTATTCAGAGTGAACTTATTGTGACCTGGAGCAATCGAGAATTTAGAATAGAAATATGACTCGGGCACCTTTGTGTTGACATCATCGCCACCGCGTGTCTTGATGAGATAACCCTCTCCCGGGAACACCTCGGGGTCTTTTGTCAACGGCATGAAGCTCCAGTCGCAAGCCACGTGATGAACGTCGCGCCATGCACGATAGGCATCGAAGTAATTATCACGGTTGCCGCTGATCGGGCTGATGCCGGTGAATGAGCTTGTCTGGTTAGGCATTGTGGAACGAACCATCTCCATAGTGAGCTTCCAACCCTCAAGACCCGGAATCTCCGTACCGGGGAGCCAGCCCCAGAGTGTGCCGATAGACTGCGGAGTGAATGCGATACGACGGATCACAAACTGTTTCCAGTAGTCGCCCGCCTGCTGACGGAATGTGCCGACTGCGATGATCACCTCCTTGCCGATATATTCGCTGAGGTCAGCCTCAATCTGATGATAGTTCTCATCAGCAAGTGTGCGCACGCCTCCGATCAGCTTAGCCTTCGGGTCAGACTCTGCAAGGTCGATCACCTGAATACCGAAATATGCGGGATTCTCGGCATCTGCACTGTGTGTGCGGCTTTCAAGAGTCATGAGGCAGTTGTCAGCTGTGATCAGCTTGCTGCCATATACGAATGAGTCAAACATCTCCATGTCGACCGGATTGTTGCGCTGGTCTTCGGCAGAGTTGCGGATGCGGAGAGTTGTGCCCTCATTCTGCTCCTCCCATTCACCGACAAATTCGAGCGTACACATATAGTTGCAAGCCCAGTCCCAGTGGGGATAAGCCTCGGCATTACGACCACCGCGATACTCATTATAATACCATTTCGGAGCCTCCATAAGGTTGAACTTGGTGAGACCACGGAGCAACTGAACGCTACCCATTGTCACTTCGAGTGAATATACACCGTCGACAAACGCATCTGCTGCCACATTCTTGGTCACGTCAGGATAACCATCTTTCAGGAAAGTCACAGTATAATCCTGAAGGATCAGGTTGCGGAGTTCGAAATGACCCTGGGCATCGGTCTCTGTTTTCTGGAAATCACTAACTTTTACAGTCACGCCCGCAAGAGGCTGTCCATCAGAATTGCCGTCATAAACCGTACCGGAGATAACCGCATTTGCATATACAAGAGAAACGTTGACGTTTGCCTTGTCATCCGTAAATCTCTTTGAAGTCACGGTCACGGCTGCAGTCTCGTAACCCTCCTTTTCATATACAATGATACCCGATGTCATCGGGACGTTCGGAAGAGAATACTCACCTGCGGAATTGGTAGTGACAGACGCACCGGTAGCATGCAGACTTACCTTAACCCCATCGATAGGATTCTCCTGTTCGTCTGTCACGATACCGGAAACAGTGCCGTTACCAACGGCTCCTCCGTCTGAATCGCTGTCGGAGCATGACTGCACCCCTGCAATCATCAAACCTGCCATGACAGCGAGTCCAATCTTTTTGAAAAATCTTTTAATTTTCATGATTACTATATTAGTTTGTTAGCTATATAATGTCAGTTTTAGTGTGAACCATAAAAAACAATCTTTCTTACCTTTTGATTTTTTTGGGAGACCGCCTCTGCAAGTCTCCCTGCCATTTTCAAAACCTTAATAATTCAACCTAATAATTTACCTAACACTAACCTTGTCGTCATATATTTTTTACGCTGCAAAGTAAACGCTTATTTTCACGCAAAATGTAATCCATCTCTGCCAAATCCGTATGCATGGCGCACTGTATACAGATTTGGCACGATTGAACACTTGCATACAGATTGATTTCCGTAATTTTACACCGTAATTACAAGCAAGTTGCACAACAACAAAAAAAATACAAAAAAACGATGCGTACAACATCTCACATCATGAATCTCACAGCAGCCTTAGGCTCTGTCATCGCTCTGGCAGGATGCACATCCACCCAGGCATCCTCATCTGCCGCGCCCGACCCGGTAGATTACGTAAGCACTCTCGTGGGCACCCAGTCGAAACATTCCCTATCGACCGGCAATACCTACCCCGCCACTGCACTACCCTGGGGCATGAACTTCTGGACACCCCAGACAGGACGCATGGGCGACGGATGGGCATACACGTATGACGCCGACAAGATCCGCGGCATCAAGCAGACCCACCAGCCAAGCCCGTGGATCAACGACTACGGTCAGTTCTCAATCATGCCTGTGACCGGCACTCCCGTATTCGACGAGGAGCAACGTGCATCATGGTTCTCCCACAAGGCGGAGACCGCCACTCCTTATTATTATAAGGTGTATCTTGCCGACCATGATGTGGTGGCTGAAGTGACACCGACCGAACGTGCCGCAGCAATGCGTTTCACATTCCCTGAGAACGACAGCTATCTCGTCATCGACGCGATGGACAACGGGTCTTACGTGAAAGTGATCCCTGCGGAAAATAAAGTTGTGGGCTACACCACCAAAAACAGCGGCGGCGTTCCCGAGAATTTCCGCAACTACTTCGAGATACAGTTTGACACCCCTATCACCTACACCGCAACCGTGCTCGACAACGGTGAGATCAAGACCGACCGTGATGCTGTAGAGGGCAACCATGCAGGTGCCATCGTTGGCTTCAAGACAAAGAAGGGTCAGGTGGTCAACGCTAAGGTGGCTTCCTCTTTCATCAGCCCCGAACAGGCATCTGTCAATCTGAAGGAACTCGGCGACGGCGACTTCGATCGTATCAAGAAGGATGGACGCGACCGCTGGAACGACGTGCTGGGTGTATTTGAGGTCAACGACAACGACATCGACCGTCTGCGCACATTCTATTCTTGCCTCTATCGCTCTGTGCTATTCCCCAGAAGTTTCTATGAGATCGGTGCTGACGGCAAGCCCGTACACTATAGCCCCTACAATGGCGAGATTCTCCCCGGCTATATGTTTACCGACACAGGTTTCTGGGATACATTCCGTTGTCTCTTCCCCCTTCTTAACCTCGCCTACCCCTCAATGAACGAGAAGATGCAGGAGGGTTTGGCAAATGCATATCGTGAAAGCGGGTTCCTCCCCGAATGGGCAAGCCCGGGACACCGTGGATGCATGGTCGGCAACAATTCCGCTTCTGTAGTGGCTGACGCATGGCTGAAAGGCGTGAAAGTATCTGAGAATGACATCAACACTCTCTGGGAAGCTGTCGTGAACGGTGCCGCCAACGTGCATCCGACTGTATCATCAACAGGACGTCTCGGGCATGAATATTACGACTCTCTCGGCTACGTGCCTTACGATGTTGATATCCGTGAGAATGCAGCCCGCACACTCGAATATGCCTACGACGACTGGTGTATCTACCAGCTCGGCAAGAGCCTCGGCAAATCGGATGAAGAGCTCGCACCCTTCAAGAAAAAGGCTATGAACTATAAGAATCTCTTCGACCCGACCCATAAGCTGATGCGTGGAAAGAACAAGGACGGTCAGTTCCAATCTCCGTTCAATCCGCTCAAATGGGGCGATGCATTCACCGAGGGTAACTCCTGGCACTATACATGGTCAGTATTCCATGACCCACAGGGTCTTATCGACCTCATGGGCGGGAATAAGGAATTCAACAATATGCTTGACTCCGTATTCTCCGTTCCGCCGATCTTCGACGAAAGCTACTACAACGCAGTCATTCACGAGATCCGTGAGATGCAGATCATGAACATGGGTAACTACGCCCACGGCAACCAGCCCATCCAGCACATGATTTATCTCTATGACTACAGCGGCGAGCCTTGGAAGGCTCAGAAATGGGTGCGTGAGGTAATGGATCGCTTCTATACTCCTGCTCCCGACGGATATTGCGGCGATGAGGACAACGGTCAGACTTCCGCATGGTACGTATTCTCCGCTCTCGGTTTCTATCCCGTATGCCCCGGCAGCGGCGAATATGCTCTCGGCACTCCCCTCTTCAAGAATATGAAGCTCAAACTTGAGAACGGTAAGACAATTGAGATCGATGCCCCGTCAAACAACCGCGACAACCGCTACGTCAATAATCTGAAACTCAACGGTAAGGATCTTGACCGCAACTACGTCACTCACGATGAGCTGATCAATGGCGCATCATTCAAATATGACATGGCTTCTGAACCCAACACCAAGCGTGGCACATCTCCGGAAGCTGCACCCTACTCTTTCTCCAAGGAGAAATGATAGCTCTCATTATTGAATAGCATATACCGGATTGAACAATATCTATCAGATTTAACCATAACAACCTATAACCTATGATAAAGTCCGGCAACCCCCACCGAAGAGGTTTGCCGGACTTTATCTTAACTATTTATGAAAAAGAATCTCGCATACATCTTGGCGGCTTCCATCCTGTTGACCCCGACAGTCTACGGAGCCTCCTCAAAAGATAAACGAAGCGGCACTCTGACCGATCCTCTCGCCGATTCACTTTGGAACAAATCGGAATGGATTTCCGCAAAAGACGCGCCCATAGTGACGCACGTAGTCACTGACCCCGACGGACGCGCCGCCGACGGTGCCGCATGGTTTGCCGCTACCGTGACCAACGGCAAGAAAGTAAAGTCTGCCCGCTGGATGACTGCAGGACTCGGTGTCTACACGCTCTACGTCAACGGCAATATAATCGGTCAGGAGGTATTGAAACCCGGTTTCACCCATCATGGCAAGACAAAACTGTCATTCACATACGACGTGACAGATGCAATCCAACGCAAGGCAGGCGCGGAAAACATCCTTTCCGTACAGGTGACTCCTGGATGGTGGGCGGATAAGATCATCACCCCGTGGGGAACTGAAGGTATGATCGGCAAGAAAGTGGCATTCCGTGGCGTGCTTGAACTGACCTACACCGACGGCACGACGGAATGTTTCGGTACAAACGTGTCCGATTGGAAAGCCGGTATAGCCGGACCCGTCAAACATGCCGCAATCTTCGATGGTGAAGAATATGATGCCCGTGAGCTACAAGGGTTTGAGACTATCGGCAAGTTGGGCACTCCGGAGAAAAACACCGAATTCAAAGGCACTATATTCCCCTCTAACGGTGCGGAAATATATCTGCGCAACGACTTGGCTCTCACCCCGGAGCGTGCATATATCTGGAAAGGTGTCACCGGACAAAGCGATGATGCTTTCGGCAAGGTTGTAATATCCAAGGAGTTCCGCAAAGGTGAGGAGATAACGCTGCAACCCGGCGAGACACTCGTGATTGACTTTGGTCAGAACTGTGCCGCAGTGCCGGAATTTGAGTTCCGCGCCAAAGGTGGCACAAAACTCAACTGTCGCCCAGCCGAACTTCTGAACGATGGCAACGGCTCGAAAAGCCGAGGCATGGATGGTCCGGAAGGCAGCTGCCACCGCCTGAATCTCCGTGTGCCTGACACCGGTATGCTTCTCGACTACACATTTGCCGACACAAAAGGATATGCCACGTATCATCCGGAATGCACCTTCTACGGCTACCGCTTCATCTCCGTCACTGCCGACGATGAAGTGAAAATCAAGTCGGTAAAGTCTATTCCGGTAAGTTCAATAGCCGAGAATCTTGAGACCGGCACCATCACTACCGGCAATGACATGGTGAATAAGTTAATCTCCAACACATTGTGGGGACAACGCTCAAACTATCTCTCTGTGCCGACCGACTGCCCGCAGCGCAACGAGCGTCTTGGCTGGACTGCCGACACTCAGGTTTTCTCCGAAACCGGCACATATTTTGCCGACACTCGCCGCTTCTTCCATAAATGGATGCGTGACATGCGCGATAGCCAGCACGAGCTGGGTGGATTCCCCGGCGTGGCTCCCTTGGCTCAGTATGGCAACGAGATGACGCGACTCGGATGGTCTGACGCCGGGGTTATTGTGCCTTGGGTGGTATGGAAACAGTTTGACGACACCTCCATCATCGATGAGAACTGGAGCGCGATGGAGAAATATCTCAATCATCTCAATGAGACAAAGTTTGACCATTACGCCCTGCGCGGGGAAAACGGCAACTATCAATGGGCTGACTGGCTTAGCTATGAGCCGCTTGAAAGTTGCAGCGGAAGGATGAACGGTCCCGACGGGATACTCCCTGAGACTTACGACTATTGGAATTATCTGAGCGCTTGCTATTGGCTGATGGATGCGGAGATGATGCGCGACATGGCAGCCGCCACAGGCAGAGACAGCCGCCGATACGCCGATATGGCGAAGGAGGCAAGAGCCTACATTCAGGGTAAATTCCTGACTCCCGACGGCAAGTTCAAGACCGATATCCTCAACACCATGCAGACTCCCGCCCTTTTCGCTCTGAAAAACAAGCTGGTTGACGGCAAGGCGAAGGAGGATATGATCAGCCGGTTAAGAAAGAACTTCGCAGAGCATGATAATTGTCTTCAGACCGGATTCCTCGGCACCTCTATCCTTATGCAGACTCTGACGGAGAACGGTATGGCTGATATTGCCTACGAACTTCTTTTCCAACGTAAGAACCCAAGCTGGCTCTACTCCATCGACAATGGCGCGACCACTATCTGGGAACGCTGGAACAGCTATATGGTTGACCAAGGCATGGGACCACAAGGCATGAACAGCTTCAACCATTATGCCTACGGATGTGTGGCTGAATGGATGTGGGAGACAATGGCGGGGATCTCTACCGATGTGGCAAACCCCGGTTTCAAGAAAATCATCATGAAGCCGATCCCCGACAAGCGTCTCGGATTCGTCAAGGCAGAATATGATTCCGCAGCCGGCAAGATCAAGAGTCAGTGGAGATACGACGGCGACAAATGGATATGGAATTTCACCGTCCCCAAAGGTGCCGTGGCAGAAGTGACCCTCCCCGGAGAGACCTCATCCAAGGAATATGGACCGGGCAACCACTCCGTGACGAAACAATTCTGATTTCAATATTGCTCTAAGAAAAGAAAGAAATAAAAGAAATTCATTAATTTTCAAATAATTAAAAAAATATAATTTCTTTCTTTTCTTAGTGCTACTCCTTTTGCGTGCGATTGTTTCGTTTTATAGCTCCAAGTCCCTTATCTTAGCTTTTATAACAGACTCATCAATAGTTGAGAAATCTCCTTTGTCATAAATATCCAATAAGAAAACTTTTCCGCCAAATTCATCAAATTGAACTGTATATGTGATAATTCGCGCACCACCGGATTTTCCTCGTCCCTTTGATGTAATAGCCATACGAATCTTACGTATACCTTGACTTAACTCAGTACCTTGATATGGATCTTTTTTCAAAGATTTCACAAACTCCTTCATGTCTGCCACCAATGACCGATGACGTTTTGTAAGTTTTTTGAAAGACTTCTGAAAATCTTCCGTAGGATATATCTCAAAGTTCATCTAAAAACTCTTCAATAGTTTTACATGGCATCTTACCTGTCTCCATCAACTTAACCTGCTCCAGTCCGCGACAAATACGATCCGTCAATGAATCTTCTTCAGTCACCGGAACTATTTTAAAATTACCATATCGAGATGTCAACAACACAGATTGACCCTCCCGTGCCGCAGTCAAAAAACGACCTTGGTTACTTCGAAACTCTCTTGCTGATACTACTTGCATAACTTATTGTTTTAGACACAAAGATAACAACTATATTCCATTTTAAACACAACCACAGCTATTTTTTTCAAATACCATTTCATTTTTTTAACATACACATTTGGCTCGTGGATTGACCACAATATTTAAAGAATGCAAAAGTATTGGATTACCACAGCCTATGATAACTGATGATTGCGGTATTATAAAAGGAACTTCAAACCTCTTGATTTCGTATCACGGAAATGATACGATAAATCATACGATAAAAAAATCGGGGAAGGTCATCACGATCTCCCCCGATTTCCGTAGTGAACCACTACTGAAAGTGTAATTGCAATTATAATCGATTTGTTGTGTTCAATCCTTCGGACTATTGCTGAATATCTTATTTATCCGATTTATGCCGAACTCCGGAATACGGTAGTAATAATACACCCCGTTATGCTCCTGCTCCACATCGGTAAGCTACATGTAGCAATAACCCAATACATAGATGCGAAACTTAAATGGTTTAAGGTTTAATGTTTATGGTTTATGATCATTAAATTTTGTATAATGAAAAGATTCGTG